>NZ_CALGOG010000056.1:0-24082 GCF_937958135.1 uncultured Thermosynechococcus sp.
GTCACCGCGCCTGCTACCCACTGCTCGGAAGTGAAATATTTCACCACCAATCGTCAGGGACAGCGGGTCGAAACGGAGTTCCTTGGCCCCAACCGTTCAGCCTTTTTGCCCATTGGTGACAACTGGCAACAGGGGAATCACTCAATTCAAATTGGGGCGATCGGGCGCCAAGGGGGTTGTAATACGGGTACGCTAGGTTCTTGGGGGGTTCAAGTCCGTCCTGTCATTGTTCCCCGCTAATTAGCAATGTACTCCCAGAAACCTGACTCATCCTTATCTATGCAAGGGTCAGTGGCAACAACACTGACCTTTTTTTGTGTGTATGTGTATTTTAGGCTGACTTGGCCGATTTGTTTTGGGAGGGGAGCAACTTTCCGACTGAACCTCCAAGGGCGATCGCCGGTCAAATTGTTGAAAACAATTATATTTGAGGACGTGTGCCATGTGGTTGCGTTGGTTGATATTGGCATTAGTGGTGGCAGGAATGTTGATCGCCCTACTCGATGTCTGCAAAATCTGCCCTGCGCAATGGCGTTCTTAGGGTGGGCAGCGTTGTTACTGCCGGTGGCAAACTTGAACTTGATGATCGCGAGCTAGATGTTTGGGTTGTCCAGATGAATGGGCCTCAGGTCTGCCCATAATAAATGCCGCAAGGATCCTGCCACGATAGCACTGCACCCTTGACCTAGTGAGCTTGACTTAGTGAGGGAGAATGTCACAGTTGCGAACACCAAAGGGGACATGTACTGAGGGAATTGAACCCGCTGCTGATTCTAGATGGGTCAATTGATCATCAAAGAAAATATGTGGCTTGAGTTGCTTGAGCACCCGTAATTTCTCCATACCGCCAAGGAAAAAGGTTTCATCAGGCATGACGCCCCAACTATTGAGGGTGGTGACCACCCGTTCACTGGCAAGGATATTGCGTGCCGTTACAATCGCAATCCGTAACAGCCGCTGATAGCTGGCATCCTGCTGCTCTTTGGCCATCTCCAACTGTTGAAAGGCGGCCAGTTTCCTAAACAGATCACTTAATGGTCCCGGATTGTGGGGAATGTTGGCCTTTTGCAGTTCATGGGCATGAAATTGTTCCAAATCCCCCTGATGAAATACGGCCTCGGCTTCATCATCCGCCAGTACGCCGTCAAAGTCAAAGGCAATACGCAACTCGGCATCCTCTTCATGGTCGGTAATCGGCGAAGGAATGACCATGCCCGCCGGATAGCCCGCTTTGATGGCCTGCTGCACATCCGTTGCATTGGCAGAGAGAAACAGGGACACATTGAAAGCAGGAATGTAGGGATGGGGAGATTTTCCGCCCAAGAAGGCGGCGCGGGTAATGTTCAGACCGTAGTGTTGAATTGAGTAAAAGACCCGCTGACCAGTATCTGGATCATTGCGGGACAGGAGAACCACCTCCACTGGCTCCTGCTCGGGATAGGCGCGATTCAGATTCAAAAAGCGGCGAATAAAGGGAAATGCCACCCCCTTGGGCAGCACATCGTATTTCCTCTCCCGCTGAAATTGGCGGTATTTTTCCGTGCCTTCGTTTTGGAATACTGCATCGGACTCCGTCAGATCAAACAGGGCACTGGAGGCCACAGCAATCACTAATTTGTCCTCAATTGGATACCCCATGGCTGATCCTTGGGTAGCGCGCTTGAAGCGCAGTGCGCAATTGGGCGATCGCCCCTTGCCAATCGTCCCGCTGCGGCTGACGAATTAACTGCGCTGACGGATACCAAGGCGATCGCGACTGCTGCCAAAGCCACCGCCAATCGGCCACAAAGGGCAGCAGAATCCACAGGGGTTTCCCCAGCGCTCCGGCAAGATGAGCCACAGCCGTGTCAATTGTAACCACTGCATCCAATTGTTGGATTAAAAGCGCCGTATCCAGAAAATCCCCCATATAGGACTGGCAGTCAATCACCCCCGCCTGCTGCAGTTGTGCTGCTTCTTCTGGCGATCGCTCCTTTTGCAGGCTATACCACTGAACATCAAATTCCCGCAGCAGCGGTAGGAAGTGCTCAAGAGCGCAGGAGCGCCGAGCCGCGCTTGGCGTTTGACTGCGGGTTGCCCAGACTAGGCCAATCCGAGGTTTAGAAACATGAAAGATGCTGTGGGGTGGGTGGGCCGGCAAAGGGAAATAGGGCTTGAACTTGGGAAAGTGATCCTGATCAATGCCCAAGTAGCGGGGCAGACTCAGGAGAGGGGTGTGATAGTCAAAAGGAGGAGGCGTGTCCTCGGTGCTAATCACCTCAATGCGCGGCAACGTCTGACAAAGACGCAGTAGGGGTGGATAAGCGGCAAAAATGACCCGTTGGGCACGCCGCGCCATGAAGGGCAGGAGGCGCACAAACTGAATACAGTCCCCCAGCCCCTGCTCGCTATAGATAAAAAGCGTTTTTCCCTCAAGAGACTGACCCTGCCAGCGCGGCTGCGGATAGGTGCGCAAGCCACCGCTGGGTTGCTGCCAGCGCCATTCGTATTCTCGCCATCCCTCCTGAAAGTGCCCCAAGAGTAGCAGCACCAGGGCAAAGTTGAGGCGCACGTCTGCCGCTTGGGGGTCTAAGGCAACCGCTTGGCGAAAGTGGTGGAGGGCAGCTTGCGGATTGCCTATTTCCAGAAGCGCGGTGGCCAAGCCGGCGTGGGCAGGGGCATTGAGGGGGTCAAGACTCAGACAGCGTTGGTAGTAACCAATTGCTCCGCTAAAGTCGGCTTCGCTGAGGCAAATTTGACCCAGTTGCAGGAGTGCTTGTTGATGTTTATTGTCCCGCAGTAGGACTTCTTGATAGCGATCGCGCGCCGCTGCGAGGTTCCCCTGGAGCTGCAAAGCATAGCCCAGATTGTAGAGAGCGGCCAGCAGTTCCGGATTGGCGCTCAGGGCCGCTTGAAAGTGGCGAACCGCTGCCTCATAGTTTTTCAGTTCCAGATAGACACTGCCCAGGTTATTGTGGACATCGGCTTGGCCGGCTTCCAGGAAGAGGGACTGTTCATAGCAAGCACTGGCCTCTGTGAGTTTCCCCTGAGAGTGCAGGCACAGTCCCAAGTTATACAACGTCGTGGGCAAGTCGGGATTCAAAGACAGGGCTTGGCGGTAACAGGCGATCGCCTGCTCAGTCTCTCCTAAATCCAGATAGGCATTGCCCAGGTTGCTGTGGGCTTCTACCCACTCCGGCCTAACTTCAAGGGCACGCTGATAGTGAGGCAGAGCCGCGGCCGGCTGCTGAAGGACATCGTGGAGCACAATGGCCAGCCGATAGTGGGCAGGGGCATACCACGGATCAAGGGCGATCGCCTGTTCATAGGCACTTTTGGCTTCTAGGGGTTGCGCCAATTGTTCTGCACTCAAGCCCAAAAGATAGTAGGCTTCTGGCTGGGGGGTTTTCTGAACACTCTGGCGTGCCCACTGCTGTGCCCCCTGCCAGTCCTGTTGCTGATAGAGTTGCCACGCCTTTTTTAGCGGCGAGGCGGTTCGCCATCCAAAAAGACTCACGGTGACGAGTAGGAATGGTTATTCAAATAATAGGCAACGGCGGTGGCAATTGTAGAATTTCCATTGCAGTCTAGGGGAGTCGGGTCTTGGGGCGGCTGCGGTTCTGCCCGCAAAAACTGCCAATTGCCGCTAAAGAATTCTTCATGACTCAGGATTTGATGGTAGTGGTGTGCCTGCAATCCCGCTACCAACACTGGCCCTTCAGCAAAATCATCACGGCGAATCGTTGCCACGGGTACCCCCAAGCGACAAGCCTCTGCGTAGGTACCATAGCCGGGCTTGGAGACCACCCGTCCACAGAGGGGCATGACATCTACTGGACGCAGTTGACGACCACAGAGCTTGATCAGGTTTGGCATGTCCGCCGGTGCAGTGTTGTCAAAGGTGAGGAACTGCCAGTCGGGAAAGTCCCTAAGGGCCGCATAGGGAATTGCTTCTAGACTCAACCCCCCAAAGGTCAGTAAAACCGTGCGATCGCGGGGGGTCACAAGACCAAGGCGCTGCCGCAACTCCGCCGGCTCAAAGCGCGGCTCGGCTCCCGTCAGGCCCACGGGTTCCTTGTGGGGAAAGGCCGCTAGCGGTTCAGCAAAGGGCAGTTGAAACAGGCGATCGCAGCCGCTATAGAGATCACTCACCCAATCCGCAATCTCAACAAAGTCATCCCCAAAGGAGCGATAGATAAAATCCCAGCCAAAATTACTGGCCATCCAGCAGGGCACGCCGGCCGCATGGGCGATCGCGACAGCCAATGGCGGAATATCGGCTAAGACCAACTGCGCCCGATTTTGCCGAATAAACTCGGCCTCTGCGCAGATTAACTCAGGGGCAGCCGCCCGCAGTTCCAAAAGCTTGGCACGGGTTGCCGCCAAATCCATGTGCAGACTATCCCGCTGAACCACCCCCAGATCAAGGGCACGGGGACGATGAATAAATTCCCCCTCCAAATTTGTCTGCAACAACCAATAGGGAGCAGCCGTTACCATTAAGGGCAACAGATCCGGCACCTGACGGCGAATGGCATTCACCAGGGCCGTTGTCCGCGCCACATGCCCAAAACCATGATTGGTGATTGCCACGTAAAGGGTTGGTCGAGCCACAGCCATCATTTTCTGAAAACAGAAGCAATCCTAACATTTGTAACAGTTGCCTCTGTGTGTTCTGGGTATCTTTTTGCCTTGGTTTCCAAAGCAACCCCCTGTTTTGCCCTCGGGAAGGTTGTCGCAAAGTATTTATTTCAATCTATTCTGGGAGTCTATAAAATAGACTTATTGGCGGTATTTATAAAATTCTGTTGCAATTTATGAAGATATGTAACATACTCTTGATTAGGAGGCAGAGATAAGCATGGCAACCTGCTAGACGTTCAATCTCTCTGAAGCTGTATGACCTACACAACCGATACTCGTTTCACACCCTCAACACTGGCCACAGCGGTGCAAGAGGTCACCACTCTCTTCAACTGCCTGAGCGTGGATGACAAACTAGGCCTTCTGTGGTTCATCTACACCGAAACGGGTCGTTCGATTACAGCCGCCGCCCCCGGCACGGCTCGCCTACAACTGGCGGAAGGGCTGCTCAATCAGGTCAAAGCACTCAGTTTTGATGATCAACTGCAATTCATGCGTGACTTGGTGGCCAATGTGGATACCCCTCTCACCCGCGCCTACGGCGTCTTTAGTCCCAACACCAAGCTCGCCTTCTGGTACCAATTGGCAGAACTGATGAAACAGGGGTTTGTGGTGCCCGTGCCCCCCGGTTATACCCTCAGCCGCGATGCCGAGCGCGTGTTTGAAGCTATCAAAGCCCTTGACTTTGGTCAACAAATTACCGTCCTGCGGAATGCCGTGGTCGCCATGGGTGTGGATCCGCTTGCTGTCTAATGAAGATGCCATGGGTTACACAAGGGGGCAACGTGCTCCCTTTTTTATCTCGCTTCAAACCACTGAGGATGTTAAAGAATGCCCCATTCTGTTCAAGGGAGTCCCCTTCTCGGCATTGATGAGCCAACGCTGATTGCCTATTTTGCTGCCCTCAATGACGAACGCTATGAAGAGGTGGCCGCCCTCTTTGCCGAGGAGGGAGTTCTCTATCCGCCCTTTGAGGAGCCGATCATTGGGCGGGGAGCGATCGCCCACTATCTCCACCTTGAAGCCGCGGGTATGCGGGCAGAACCCCGCAAAGGAGAATTGTTGGCACAAGAGGGAACAGAGCGCTGCTATCGGTTAGTGGGCAAAGCTAAACTCCCTCTCTTTAGTGTCAATGTGGCCTGGCAGTTTGGCCTCAATACCGAGAATCAAATCACGTTTGTAAAAGTTGATTTGCTTGCTACCTTGGAGGAACTCTTCAACTATCAGCCTCTGCGTCAGCAGCGCTAGGGGGATTGGCAAAGACTTCCGCTTCTAAGGCTTCGAGGCGATCGCGCAAATTGTGGAGAATGCCAGAATGACTGAGGCGTACCGCTGCCAACTGCTCCCGCAGGCGATCGTAGGTTTCGGGCAGTTGTTGGCGCAGATGAATTACTTCACGGCTAAGAGCATTGACCTGTTGCTCTAACTCTGCCACTCGCTCAGGCAAACGCTCCGTTTGGGCATAAAACTTACAAACAATGTCCACAATTGCCACTTCAAGGCTAGGAAATTGATGCTCCCGCTGATAGGCATCCAGCCAACGGAGAAGATGTGGGGGTAAATGCGCCGTAATGTTCGACTCAGAATTCACAGTTCCATCCTGTGGCAGGCCGTACTTCTATTTTGTCGCTTTAGGGAGAGGGATGGCGCAGCATCGGCAAGATGCCTGTAGTCAGGCAATCCCATTGCTGTTGAGCAAAAACTTGGGAGGTGTCAACCAAAAGAGTTGGCTATTCCCCAAGGGATCGGTTGCGGGCACCTTCAGGCCGATAATGCCCGCCTTCTTGAGTTGGATGTGCCCCAAGGCTTTGCCACAGATGAGCAGTTCTGCCCAGTGACTGAGATTGGGTTCATGACCCACGGCAATCAAAGGCCCTTCATGTTCTTGACGCCAGTGACTGAGCCAATGGAGCCATTCCTGCAAGCTGCCACTCGGCGCCAGCAGCTCAGAAATCATTAAATCGGGGGCAACCCCCACTTCAAGGAGAATTTCTGCCGTTTGCCGTGCCCGCAGCAGCGGTGAGGAGAGAATGAGTTCTGCCTCAATGCCCAGATCCAGCAACCGCCGCGCCATCTGCTGGGTTTTCTTTTCGCCTTTGGCCGTCAGGGGGCGATCGCCATCACTGCCTTCAAAGACCGCCGCTTCAACCGCAATCCCGTGGCGGAAAAAAAAGACCGTTAGTTCCCTCATAAAGGCCTAAAACTTGAGGAGTGGGAACAGTGCCCTACTCCGTACCGTGGAGGACATTGTTCTTGGGATTAACGAGGTGAAGGAGCTTCTGCTTAATCTGGGTATCGTAAACACTCCACTTGAGTTTAGCGTATTCTGGATTTTCATTGAGACCCGACAGGAAGCCCACGGGAATTTCAAACCCGCCGGCTTGGGAGCGACCCCCACCAAAGAAGCGCCCTTGGCCATCCTTACCAAAGGCCTCTTTGATAAATTCGTCAGGATCTAGGGTAATTTTCGTCGTGCGCAGCGAACCAATAATCAGTTCCACCTCTTCATCTTCGTCGTGAACCAGACCATAGACGACAGCGGTGTGAACATTCTCTTCAGTAACAAGGAAATCAGCCGCTTGGGGAATGGCATCGCGGTCTTCATAGCGGATATAGCCCACGCCAGAAATTGAGAAATTGTTGTGAATGGAGCGATTTTTTAGCGATCGCTCGATGACGTCCATCACCTGTTTCGAGCGGTGGGACTGCAAAATGGTGTTCAGCAGTTGATAATCAATAAAACGACTCAGAAAGGCGGCTGCCAGAAAGTCCTCTTCTTTCGCCTGTTTCAGGCAATCGGTGTCGGAGCGTAGGCCGTGCATGAGGGCAGTGGCGCATTTTACGTGAACCGGGTTGCTACTGTCGAGGGTGAGCAGTCCCGCCTGCAGGTATTGGGTAAAGATGGTTGCCGTGGCGCGGGTCGTTGGCCGAATGTCTGTAAACTCGGCTTGAATAGCTTCTTGGAGACTGTGGTGGTCAATAATGGCGATCGCCGGTAGGCCGGCCTCCTGCACCATGGGGAGCAATTGACTGGTGGTGCCTTGGTTGTCAATGAGGACGTAGCCTTGGTAGCAGGAGCAGTCCCGCTGATCCTTATTTTTCGTCCCTTGCACTGACCAGCGCACAAGGGGCATCCCCGTCAGCCGCACCAAGGTAATGTTTTCTTGATGGCTGAGGGTACCGGCGTAGGCAATATCGCACTGAATCTCAAACTGCTCGGCAATGAGCTTATAGGTCCAGGCCGAAGACAGGGCATCGGGGTCAGGAAAATCTTGGAGAATAATCAACTGCCGCGTCCCGCGATGGCGTTCCAACATTTGCCGCAGTGCTTCGGCGCGGGGGTCACTCAAGCGAACTTCCGCCTTCACCACTTCTGTAGAGGTCGTCTCCGATTTCACCAGTGCGTTACCATTCAGTTCAGGATGGGTGGAACTGACGTCACTGGCCGCAGGGTCACTGAGTTTAAGTGGATAGGGAGATTGCATAGGTGTTTCAGGGTTGGATAACGGGGTTGAACCCAATGGGGAACGCACAGAAGATGATTGTCGTTACCACATCGTTAACGACTCCATTTCGATCTTGGCAGATATTTTATCGTTTGGCATCCCCCCTTGGACGGTGTGTGGGTCGCTTAGCGGTGTGGCGGTCTTGGCATCCCTTGGCACTGAGCTTGGCGATCGCCCTCTTTTTGGCGGGAACCTGCAGTGTGAAGGCGCAGCAGGTCTGGCGGGGCAATGAATCAGTTCCTGTGCAAAGAGCCTATGCCGACTGGGAGCAAAAACACATCCTCTATTTGGGTGAGACCCACGATAGGGTGGCCGATCATCAGGCACAAGTACAAATTTTGCAGGAGTTACAGCGGCGGGGTCGCCCACTGGCGATCGCCCTTGAAATGATTCAGCGGCCGTTTCAAGCTGCCCTCGATGCCTACATTGCGGGTGAGATTACCGAAATGGAGTTGCTGGAGCAAACCCAATACGCCCAGCGGTGGGGCTTTCCTTGGTCGCTGTATGCGCCGATTTTTCGCTTTGCCAAGGAGCAGCAAATTCCCCTGATTGCCCTCAATACCCCCAGCGAAATCACCCGCCAAGTGGCCCGTCAAGGCCTAAGGAGCTTAGAAGGAGACGATTTTCGCTATATTCCGCCCCTGACGGACATTGATTTAAGCAACACCGCCTATCGCGATCGCCTGAAGGAAATTTTTACTGCTGCCCATCAAGGGGTGAGTCACAGTCTCAATTTTGACTTTTTTTACCAAGCCCAAGTCCTTTGGGATGAAACGATGGCCAAAGTCATTGCCAAGCATCATCAGCAAGATCCTAATCGCCTGATTGTGGTGTTGACGGGTCGGGGTCACGTTTATTTTGGGGATGGCATTCCCCAGCGGGTACAGCGACGGCTCTCCCCCCACCTCCGCCAAGCCATTATCCTCCTCAACCCCACAGCAACGGAAAAAGCCAAGCCCGGCATTGCCGACTGGTTTTGGCAAAATGATCCCTCCCTCTAAATTAGTCAGCTAAGCCATGTTCAAGGGCAAAGCGTACAAGTTCTGTGCGGCTGCTGGTGCCTGTTTTTACAAAGAGGCGACTCACGTACTTTTCAATATTGCGAACACTGGTATTGAGCTGGCTGGCAATTTCTTTATTCATTAGTCCCTTGACCACCAATTGCAGGACACTGGCTTCGCGGGGGGTGAGATCCAGTTGAAGCGGGGGAGTAGTGGGATTGCGCTTGCCCTGTTGGACGAGCATTGCCCGCAGTTCGGCAATTTGTTGGGCGAGGTTGGCCAAATTGGGTTCTGCCTCATCGCGAGCAGCCGCTTGGCGCCGCAGCAGATTTTTAATAATGGCCACCAGTTCATCGGGGTCAAAGGGTTTGGCTAGGTAGGCATCACAGCCAGCATCATAGCCCTGAATGCGATCGCGCTTCATGCCGCGCGCTGTGAGAAAGATGACAGGAATGTGGTTGAGATGGGGCTGTTGGCGTACTTTTTCCAAAAAGGCATAGCCATCCATCTGCGGCATCATGATGTCTGTAATAATCAGGTCGGGTACATTGGTCTCTAGGTACTCCAAAGCCGCCTGACCATTGGCCACCGCCGTCACCTCAAAGCCACTGTCCTCTAAATAGGCCGTTACCGCCTCGCGCACCCCCGGTTCATCGTCCACCAGCAGTAATTTTGCTGTCATTGCCTCTCTCCTACATCCGTAGAACCCAATCTACCCATGGTTTATTATTATTTGCAGTCTCTGTTTGGAATGTTTTAATGGCCATTATTGTGCTGCGGGCATGGTACCTACCGCAGTATGAACCCCTCGACCAGATCGAGCAACGCCCCCACGATCTACGGCTCAATAAAAGTAGCTTGCTGAAAACAGCATTGCGGGCAGATTTTCTCGATGACTTAGCAACAGTCCAGCGCTCGGAGTGGTTTCAGCGCTATCGCCTTGGCGAAACAGTGGAATTTTACATTGAAGGGAGTGGCAGCTATACAATCGCCAACATTGATATCCTTAGTCACGAAATCTACTTCATCAAGAGCGATCGCCTGAGTTACTTGGAGCCTACCCTCTTTTTCAGTGCCGCAGATAGCCCCAGTAGCGACGAGATTCGCACCGCCCTCAAAGCATTTGTAACCAATACTCCCAGTCGCTTCCCCTTGGAAGTAGTCGAAAGCCCACGCTCAGATACTGCTCCTCTGCGTTTGGATCGTCCCGTGATTACGCAATTGCGTCGCTCGCTCCTGTTTATCGCCGATGGCACAGCGGCTGAGAATGGCCAGTTGCCCCCTCCGATTGCGTTGGAACTCGGCTATGCCCTCGCCAGCAAACGACGGAATCAGATTCTGATCGTTGAGCAGCACTCTGGGAAAAACCTCCCCCTTTCCCTGGCGATTGATCTTCCCAGTCGGCAGCGTGTCATTTATGGAGAGGCCTCGGAGTTAGCAATGCTACTTCCTCCTTGCCTGAGGAACCTACTTCTACCCTTTCAGTTGCTGATGCCTTAGGGGCTGTGGGATTAACCAAGTGACACAATAGGTAGGGGGGTACGCCGGCTGCCAACAGGAGTTGAGGCAAGATGGGCAAGATACGAGAACACTGACGGATAAATTGACAAATCCACTCTTGAAGGATTTTCTGCTGTTGAGGAGTTAACTGTTGATTGCTGCTGTGCAGAAGGGAGTCAGGCTTCTGGAACTGCTCCACCGAAATTTGCGCAAGCCAACTCTGCTGTGGACGGGTAGCCAACCAATAGTTTTTTACAATCATTTTGCCAAGGTAGCGGCCGGCAACGGCGGTGATAGTCTGAAAATACCGGTAGTATTCTTCTAAGGTTGTTGCTTTATTAGTTTTTGTGGAAATTTTTGTGGATGAATCCACACCTTCTTGGGTATTGGCCACTTGGCTAAAAAATGCCATCATTTCCGTCAAGGCATTGTTGGAAACCGGCAACTGGATGCCCAGCAATTCAAAAATTCTATCCTCGATCTTTTGCAGTTGCTCACTTTGGGATGGCTCACTATTCTTAAGTTTTTGATGTAATTCAGCAAGGAATTCTAATTCATTGATTTGTGGATGAGTTAGATGCTCTAGCTTAAGATAAGCATCGGCACTTTCTTCTCCATTGTTCCTGCAATTCCTCCCTTTGTCTTGAAGGGCTGGCTGAGCTAACAGTAGCTTTCTTAGGTAGTAGCGAGCAAAAGGAGAAATTGACATGTTCATAGGAACCTCCGACTTTGAACAAAACAGGAAACACCTCAAGATATTTTTTTGATATTATCATTTGTTTTTATATCTTCTGTCTCCCTCTAAAGAAGCCAGTTTTAGGCATCACCTAAGGATCAACGAATAAGCTCGTAGAGCAAGTGGGAAGGAATCCCCGCTGCCAAGAGAAGGCGCGGCAGCGTGGGCAGCACGCGACAGCAATGCTGAATAAAATCACGAATCCATCGCTGCAAGGTTTCTGCTTCATGGTTAGTTAAAAGTTGATCATGGGGCGTGAAGTTACGGTTGTGGAACTGATCTACTTGAATTTTTGCCAGCCAGCTTTCACGGGGTTGTGTCAATAGCCAATAGTTAGTGACAATCATTTTGCCAAGGTAGCGCACTGTTACTTCTGTAATTCGCCGACAGTATTCGTAGTAATCAGCAAGGTTTACAGATTCATAGTTCACACTGCGCCTAGGGATCTGCTCTTGGGTTTTCGCAACCTGACTAAAGAAAGACATCAAATCTGCTAAAGCATTGTAAGAAACAGGCAGTTCAAGACCAATGAGGTCAAAAATTTTCTGCTCAATCTGTTGAAGCTGCTGGGTTTGATGTGGCTCGTTAACCTTTATTTTTTGATGTAACTCAATGAGAAATTCTAGCTGATTAATTTGTGGATATGTTAAATGATCTAAGTGGATGTAACGCTCTAGGTATTTTTCCTCAATGCCCAGTGGATGTGTGTCACGGTTCACATAGGACTGAATGGCGGGATGTTCTGCTAGTAAGCGCCGCAAATAGTGGCGACTAACCGGGGAAATATTCATAGCAGGAACCCTCATAATCAGGACGGTACATAGCACCAAAAAGCGGAGAGGCACGTGATATGTGCGTACTTTCGGATGTGCAAAAAGAAAATAAATAAAGGATGGCGCTTAATACTTATTTAACAAACGCAGTAGCTGGGGAAGTGAAGTGAGTTAATAAAACTAAATAGTTATTCAAAAAACTAATGATCATCCAGGAATACCAATCACTTTAGGTTTAGAGGTTAATTTCCTGTATTCAAATGAAAGTGTGCCCTCGAATCGAAGAGAACCTTAAGTGTGCGTTTTATCAAATACATTTTTGTTATAAATGCTGAGATCTGGGGTCGTCAAGTATTGGCTGATACAAACAGTTGTTCAGTCACCATTCTGTAACATAGCCACTACATGACACTGCAAAATTTAAGAAACTGTTTACAATACTTTACATTAAGCCGAAATTTGGTAGCTAGGACTACAGCTGATGTCGGTAAAGTTGTAATAATAATTTATCTTTTTATATTGCGATTACAGTTTTTACATTAAATTTTTATTAATTGCAGTTGCTCTATTTCTGCACAGGTGTAGGGATCATTACATTTCCCTTGGGGGTATTGGTTGCAGAGCCGATAGTGAAGATACAGTGCTTTTGAAAAAAATTCTGAGCGATCGCGGAGGGTCTGCCGATCTAGCAAGGGTATGCGCTGCTCCTAGAAATCGGCGATGATCGTCTTACGCATTCCCTCGATGCTGTTTAACGTCTCATCTTGTCATTGAGCTGCTTATGCTTGCTGTTTATCCCGGAAGCTTTGATCCCATTACCCTAGGGCACTTGGATATTATTGAGCGGGGGGCTCGTCTGTTTAGCGAAGTCATCGTCGCGATCGCCCACAACCCCCAGAAGAAAGCTCTCTTTAGCGTCAGCCAACGCATCAAACAAGTCCAGGCGGCAACAGGCCACCTGAAAAATGTACGGGTGGATGCCTTTGATGGCCTGACGGTGGAGTACGCGCGATCGCAACGGGCAACGGTTCTCCTGCGAGGGCTGCGGGTTCTGTCGGACTTTGAATATGAACTTCAGATGTCCCACACGAATAAAAGCCTCTGGCCAGAAATTGAAACCGTGTTCCTCACCACGTCCAATGAGTATAGTTTCTTAAGTAGTAGCTTAGTAAAAGAAATTGCCCGATTTGGCGGTAATGTTCGTCATCTAGTACCAGCCACCGTTGCCAAGGATTTAGAAGCATGCTTTACTCAAACGCCGATCCCATCTCCACCAACACTGCAGTAAACGAGGCCTGTAATGTTCCTTCGACCTCCTTGCAACTGCTGCAACAACTGCAAAAGCTGGAAGAACTGATCATTCTCGAAGGGACGAAGATCCCACTGACGGGGCGCAAGCTCATTGACGAAGAGCAGCTCCTTAACCATTTAGCGCAAATTGAGCAGGTCATTCCTGAATCGGTCACAACGGCTCAGCGGATTCTCAATCAGCGAGATGAGATCATTAAACAAGCCCAGCACCGTGCCCAAGAAATTATCCGCGCCGCAGAGCAACGCGCTGCCCAAATTGCCGATGAACTACGGATTCGCCAGCAAGCGGAACTAGAAGCCCAGAAAATCCGCCAGCAGGTGCAGCAAGAAGTGGAGTTCATGCGCCAGCGTGCGATTGAGGAAATCAATTTACTACGGCAAAACACGGAAAAAGAACTCGCCCATCTGCGCCAACTGACCCGCCAGGAGTGCCAAGAGCGGCAACAGGAAGCCGATGCCTATGCCGATCGCACCCTTGCGGAAATGGAACGCCAGCTCAAGGAAATGCTAGCGGTGATTCAAAACGGGCGCCAATACCTCAGGCAGCATCAAGCCCACCGTCAGCCCTAGGGAAGTCTCTAATTTTGTTGGCCGTTTTTAGGGATCTTATATCAGATAACCAGGGGGCGATCGCCCCAGACAGGAACAAATACGGCCGCTCTAGCCTCAGCTCAATTAAAATTGTTACCCTAGGCAATCTATAGAGACCCTAAAGCAAAGAACGTTTGAAAAATCTGCCTATCCACTTCATTCATCTGCTGCTGCACGTGCTCGAGGAACTCATGCATGCCTTGATGAAGAATCCCATCAATTGCCAAAAGGAAGGAAGCGAATCACATTTTCGGCAGTAGTAATGCCATAGTATTCCTGAAAGAAAAAAAGGGCAAATTCCCTGTTATTGATACCAGAGGATGCCATTGACTCAAAAGGCGCATGGGCAAATCCAGTCGCTTCTTCAAGTTCAGAGCCACATCAACAAAGCGCGCAATATTCTCCGCCCGCTCAATGTAGGGATTTAACCAATAGAGCGCATCGGCAACACGACTTAGCATATACTGGCAAGCATTGACTTTCTGCCCACTGTAGCAACCTTAGCCCATCTTGAGTATATGCAGCAAACCCGCCTCAATACCCTGCTTGATCGCTTGGGCGCTGGAATTCAGGAGCAGTTAAAAAATCCGTGGCGACGGCTGGCAACCCTCAGTATTGCGGTTCTCTTTGGCATATTTTTAGGCTTGGCGGTTTCCTCTAGCGCGGGTCAACTGGGTTACTTAGACATTCTCGCCTCCTCCATTGTGGTAATTGTTGCTGAAGTGGTTAGTGCCTTGTTCTATGGCGATCGCTGGAAATTGCGGCAGACGCTCTTTGGCGAAATTCTCAATGCCGTGAAGTTTGGTCTCCTCTATGGCTTGTGCCTCATTGCCTTCCTTTTGGGCAGTTAGGTGTTACTCCCCCAAAGGGGGAACAGAAGTTACCTCTGAAGACTGGCCGGAGAGGGCGCCCCGTCTCCTCAATCGCCGGCAGGTGGAGGCTCGGCCTCAAACACTGCAATCTGTGACTGAAACGGCCCTAGCACAACGTTTTAACCCACAGGCAATGGCTGCCGCCCACATCTCTCCCACCTCCTTTTGGAGCCGCAGCCGGCAAGAGGCTTGGCAACTGCCTTGGCAATCCCATAGCGATCTACAGGACTTTTTAGCAAGCGCAGAGCAGCAAGGGGCAGGGGGACTGATTTAGTTTGATTAAAAGAATCCTCTATTTAGCAGGCATAATTTGAGTAAAATAGGGGGATGCCAACGGCGGCTTGCCCTGTTGGTACGGCGTTTACCCTAGGTTGATCACTGCCTGCTATGGTTCAAGAGCGTAGTCTGCCCTCTTTGTCCATTCCCCAAACTACGATTACCCGCGAGCAAGGGTTAATGCTCTATGAAGATATGGTACTGGGGCGCACCTTTGAAGATAAGTGTGCCGAAATGTACTATCGGGGGCGGATGTTTGGCTTTGTCCACCTCTACAACGGTCAAGAAGCTGTCTCCACAGGCGTGATCAAAGCTATGCGTTCTGATGATTACGTGTGCAGTACCTATCGCGATCACGTCCATGCCCTCAGTGCCGGTGTTCCTGCCCGTGAGGTGATGGCCGAACTCTTTGGCAAGGCCACAGGCTGTAGCAAGGGTCGAGGTGGCTCAATGCACTTATTTTCCGCCAAGCACAATTTCTTGGGGGGCTTTGCCTTCGTAGCTGAGGGCATTCCCGTAGCACTGGGCGCCGCGTTTCAGACGATGTACCGCCGTCAAGTGATGGGCGATGCCCAGGCTGATCAGGTTACAGCTTGTTTCTTTGGCGATGGTGCCACCAATAATGGCCAGTTCTTTGAGTGCTTGAATATGGCGGCACTCTGGAAATTGCCGATTCTGTTTGTGGTGGAAAACAACAAGTGGGCGATCGGCATGGCCCATGAGCGCGCCAGCTCCCAAACGGAAATTTACAAGAAGGCCAAGGTCTTTGGCATGGTGGGCGAGGAAGTGGATGGCATGGATGTGCTGGCAGTGCGCACCGTAGCCGAGGCAGCGATCGCCCGTGCCCGTGCGGGTGAAGGCCCTACCCTGATTGAAGCCTTGACCTACCGTTTCCGCGGTCACTCGCTCGCCGATCCCGATGAACTGCGCTCCAAAGAAGAGAAAGAATTTTGGCTGAAGCGCGATCCCATCAAAAAGCTGGGTGCTTACCTTGTGGAGCAAGAACTTGCCACTCACGAAGATCTGCGTGCCATTGAGCAAAAAGTACAAGCCATTGTCGAGGATGCGGTGGCCTTTGCCGAGGAAAGTCCTGAGCCGCAGCCCGAAGAACTCTACGACTATATCTTTGCCGATGAATAACCTAGGATGAGTTCTGTTGACTACAATAAAAGGAAACTTTTCTAGAACATTGGCATGCTGTTGACTCCTCCTTTGTTTGCTTGGCTGGATGGTCTCTGGGATGGGGTATTCTCCACCCAAGGGATCATGATCATGCTGCTGATGGGCTACGCAGGGGCAATGTGGCTCTTTTTGTCCAGTGCCCCCAAAGTCTATACGATCATGGTTTCGGATCTGGAGCACGCGCAGCAGTTCTACGAGCAGGAGTTAAACTTACCCATTGCCGAGGTGCCGCTGCACTATTACTACAACTATGAGCAAACCCTTGGTGTGGCCTCGCTGGATCCCCTCTATGTGCCCTCGGCTTTGAGCTACAGCAGCCCCAAGCGCCCTAGCCCCGGTGATGGTCTATGGTACCAACTCAAGAAAAACACGCAACTGCACGTGATTAGCGGTGCCAGCAAGGGGGAACGCAACCGTCAGCGCCATGTCTGCTTTGACCGGGAGTGCTTGGAACTCCTGTTGCAGCGGATTCAACGGCGGCAGTTGCGCTACAAACTGCGCAGCGATCGCCCCCTCAATTTCCTTGTGAAGGACTACGAGGGCACCGTGATTGAAATGGCAGAAATTTCAGCACGGCCATGACAGCCCACTCAGAACTCCCCAATCGTGGCCATCTCTTAACCGAGCAGGTTAACCCCGCCAGCCAGCATCTGGATCAGCTCACTCCCCTAGAACTGGTTGATCTCTTTAATCGCGAAGATGCCCAGACCCTAAAGGCAATTGCCCAAGCGCGGGAAGCTCTAGCCCAAGCCATTGCCGCCACCGCAGACCGTCTCCGCCAAGGAGGTCGGCTTTTTTATGTGGGGGCAGGCACCAGTGGTCGCTTGGGGGTTTTAGATGCTGTCGAATGTCCACCCACCTTTTGTACCCCTCCTGATTTGGTGCAGGGCATTCTGGCGGGGGGAGAAGCAGCCCTTGTGCGCAGCTCCGAAGGCCTTGAGGATCGCTACGAGGATGGGGTGGCGGTGGTGGGCGATCGCCAGATTACTGCCCAAGATGTGGTGATTGGCATTACCGCCGGGGGCACGACTCCCTATGTGCATGGCGCCCTCGATGCCGCTCAAGCAGTGGGGGCACTGACGGTCTTTATCGCCTGCGTTCCCTCGGAGCAGGTGCAGCGGGCTGCCGACATTGACATTCGTCTGCTGGTAGGGCCTGAACTCCTGGCGGGATCCACCCGTTTGAAAGCCGGTACGGCCACAAAAATGGCACTGAATATCATTTCCACCGGCGTAATGGTGCAGTTAGGCAAAGTCTATGGCAACCGCATGGTGGATGTGGCGGTCACAAATCGTAAGCTCTTGGATCGTGCCCTGCGGATTCTTACGGATCTCACAGGGATTGACCGCGCAGCAGCAGCAGATCTCCTTGAACGCAGTAGCTACCACGTGAAACGTGCCCTGCTCATGCATTGGACAGGATTAGATGCCCTTGCCGCTCAAGCCCTATTGCAGCAATACAATGGCCAGCTTCATGCTGCCAAGCAGGCTGCCAGCCCCCGCTAAATGCCAACCCGGAAACCAATGCCGCGGCGGCGGGGTTCCTCAAATTGCCGATATACTTGGGGAGCAGGGCGAGGCGGTACAGGGGCAATCTCTAAGCTGTTTTCAATTTCCACCTTATCTCGCACCTGTTGTAGGACGTTGATGGTTGCGGTAGAATCTGCCGCCGACTGCAGGGCCGATCGCAAGTCAGGGCTAACCTGAATCGTGCCAATGGCATTGGAATCTGCAACGGCTGGTGCGGCAGCAAGGGTGCCAACCATCAGCACCAAAGGAAGTGAGGAGAAACGCATCATCCAGACCCCTCGATAGCGGTAGAACTTAGACCCTTAAACCCTCTAGCTATGCGATGACTGCCATTGAGTTTCTTCCTTAATTTTAGCTCGGCTACTTCCCTCCGCCGCCTTGCAAGGGGCGCCCTCAAGTACAAGCAAAGTAATAAACTTAGAACGGAGAGAGAGGGATTCGAACCCTCGGTGAGTTGCCCCACACAGCATTTCCAGTGCTGCGCCTTCGACCACTCGGCCATCTCTCCTAGTTTAGGCAGTTTTGCTATTCTATCAAAAGTCCCGTGTCTTTGCTACATCCCATTGCCGAGGCCAGTTTTGCTATCATTGATCGGGAGATCGGCGCTCACAATTTCGATCCCCCTAGCTATGCAATTTTGCGGCGGATGATCCATAGCACCGCCGATTTTGAGTTAAAGGAACTGTTGGAAATTTCGCCGGGGGCGATCGCCCACATGACTCAAGCTTTGCGCTCAGGCGTGCCGATTATTACGGACGTGGCCATGGTCAGTGTGGGTATTCAAACAATGGTCAGCCGTACCTTTCAAAACCCAATTATTACCGCGCTGGATGATGGCAGCCACACTGCTGCTGGTCAAACCCGCAGCGCCGCAGGAATGATTCGGGCTTGGGAACAATGGCCCTCTGGTCTGTTTGTAATCGGGAATGCGCCAACGGCGCTCTTGGCTCTGTGCGATCGCCTGCAAGAGACCCCTGTACCTCCGGCGGGCGTTATTGGGGTTCCCGTGGGCTTTGTCAACGTGGTGGAGTCAAAGACTGCCTTGGCACAACTCCCTGTGCCCCAAATTCGCGTTGCCGGTCGCAAGGGGGGATCCCCTGTGGCAGCAGCAATTGTGAATGCCCTCCTAGAGTTGGCCTATAGCGAGGAGCCGGTGTGACCCCAATTCATGTGGTGGGCATTGGCCTAGAGGGTCTGGCAGGCTTGGGGAAAATAGCTCAGGAAATTATTTATAAGGCTACGCTCTTGGTGGGGAGCGATCGCCATTTGCAGTTAATTCCAGAGGGAGACACCCCCCGCCTCTCTTTACGGGACTTTCATGCCACTCTCAAGGCGATACAAACCCACTTGGCAACAACCTCTGACCCCCAGGTGGTCATTCTCACCAGTGGCGATCCTCTGTTTTACGGGTTGGGACGCTGGCTCTTGGAAGTCTTTGCCCCCGAGCAGCTGACGTTTCATCCCCACCTGAGTGCGGTGCAGTTGGCCTTTAGCCGGCTCAAGCTCCCTTGGCAAGATGCGGTCATCTACAGTGCCCATGGTCGCGATTTGGCGGGGTTGGTGCCCCTGTTGCAGCGGGGGGTGGCAAAAATTGCCATTTATACCGATGGCGAAGCCGATATTGCGGCCATTAGCCGCTTATACCAAGCCTTGCACCTGCCTGTGACCTATCGGGCGTGGGTGTGTCAAGCCCTTGGGAGCGAAGACGAAGCCATTCTCCCCTGGGACTTAGCCCAACCGGTGAGGGAACTGCCGCCCGTCCATCCCTTGAATCTGGTGGTGCTCCTGCGGCAACCCCAGCGCCTGCCCCCCAGGGAACAGCCTATTCTTGGCCTAGGGGATGATCAATTTTTCACGTTTAGCGATCGCCCCGGCTTGATGACCAAGCGGGAGGTGCGGGTACTGGCCTTGGCGGAATTGGCTCTCACGAAGACTGTAGAAACCGTTTGGGATGTGGGCGCCGGCACCGGCAGTGTAGCTGTGGAAATAGCTCGCCTTGTCCCCCAAGCCACCATCTATGCCATTGAAAAAACTGCCATCGGCTTTCAACTCATTGAACGCAATCGCAAACTTTTTGGCCTCGGTAATCTCCTGCCCCTCCAAGGGGAAGCCCCCCAGTGCCTCAGTGGCTTACCGCCACCCGATCGCGTGTTTATTGGCGGCAGTGGTGCTCAGTTACTGGCTAATCTAGACTTTTGCTGGTCGCAGTTGAAACCCGGTGGGCGTCTCGTACTGGCGATCGCCACCCTCGAACACCAAGGCCAAGTTCTCCAGTGGTGTCAGACCCATCAACTCCGCCCCCAGCTTCTGCAGGTGCAAATTAGCCGCTCGGTTCCCCTCGGGCAAGGCCACCGCCTCCAGCCCCTCAATCCCGTTACCTTGATTACCCTCAGTCAGGGATAGAAATAGCCATCGGGATAGATGGTGGTGCGATCGCACACAGCAACCGATAGATCGGCGCCCGTGGCCCGAAAAAAGTTACAACGCTGCACCTGCGCTTCCCTTAAGTCTGCCTGCTCTAAATTAGCCTGTTGCAGGTTTGCCCCCCGCAGATTCGCCTGTCGTAAATTGGCATAGCGCAAATCCGCCCCCTGCAGATTCGCCCCTTGTAGGTTTGCCCGTTCCAAATTGGCCGTCCGCAAATTGGTTCGCACCAGGCTGGCGCCCTCAAGATTCGCTGCCGTCAGATTGGCTTGATACAACTGAGCATCCCCTAATTCACTGTGGCGGAGGTTGGCAGCCGTTGCCTGAATGCGATTTAACTGGCAATAGGGCAAATAGGCATTCTCTAGATTACTGTTGCTAAAATCGGCCTCGCTCAGGTTGGTGTCAAAGAGACTCAGACCCGTCAGATCCCTTCCTCGAAAATCCCGTTCCCCCGCTGCGTAGGCTGCCAATAGTTCCTCATTGCTCAATTTGGCCATAATGGTATAGAGAGTGTTGTATTGTGACTAAGTATTTCTACCTAAACCTTTCTGACTGTACGGGAAGTTATTGGCCAAGTTCACATTCCTTAATGCTTTCTTAACTTGGTGAGGCACCACAATGGGGGTTCAACCGCTTTCTCTGGCACAGCACTACCACGAACGCACCAAGTATGCCCCTGAAAACTTAGCCCAACAGGCTACACCGCTGGATTTTAGTCGCCAGCCCAGCCCCTTCAAAACCTATCCTCTGGGTCATTCCTTTTCCCTAAAGCCCTTTTTAGAACCTGAGAAGGGAACAGCCCACCCCCATTGGCAGCGACTCTCACGGTTGTTGTACTGTAGCTATGGCATTACCGGGGTGGTTCCCTATCCAGATCAGCCCTTTTATATGCGGGCAGCCCCCTCCGCCGGTGGGCTATATCCGGCGGAGATCTATCTCCTCACGCGCAACGATACCGCCATTCCCGCCGGCATTTACCACTACCAAGTGAAAGACCATGCCCTTGGGCAGGTGTGGCAAAGCTACTCTTGGTCGGCATTACAGGCTGCCTGTCTGTGGCATCCGGCGTTGGAAAGGACGCACGTTGCCCTGATTGTCACCGCGGTTTTCTATCGTTCCGCTTGGCGCTATGGCGATCGCGCCTATCGCCGCATTTGTCTCGACATTGGGCATCTTTTGGGGAATGTGGAACTGGCCGCCAATATCAATGACTTTCGCGCTCACTGCATTGGTGGTTTTGTGGATGCCCAAATGAATGAACTCCTCTATCTCAATCCGGAGCAGGAGGGGGTGTTGGCGGTGGTGGCTCTTGCCAATTTGCTAGAAGTGGAAGAAAACTTACCCCCCTTTCCCTCTGCCTTACCCTCTGCCACCTGCTATGACTACGGGGCGATCGCCAGTGGTGAGTTGCTCAAGGCCTGTCACCGTGCCAGTGCTCTGGTCAACAGTGAGATTATCTACGGCATGGCTAAAGCAGAAACAACCGTTGCCAAAGGCAGTATGGAAGTGCCTGCTGAACCCGCCCCCGGTAAATATAACTTCCCCTTTGGCCTGCGGGTAAGTTTGAGCAAACCCCTCATTCATTGGCAAGACAATTTAGCCGCTCTTGAGCAGACCATGCTTCAGCGGCGCTCCACCCGGCGGTACAGTGGCCAAGGGATTGAGAGGGATGAACTGGCGGCTCTCCTCACCTTTGCTTACCATCCTCAGGACTATCGCGAACAAGGACTGGACGAAGCCCCCAGCTTCTTTGACCTGACCTTGGTGGAAACCTTTATTGCGGTGACGCGGGTCAGGGATCTCGAGGAGGGCTGCTACTACTACGCTGTGGCCGAGCATGAGCTGCGCCAGATTCGCTTCAAGAATTTTCAAGAACAGTTGCATTTCCTCTGCCTCAATCAAGATCTGGGGCGCGATGCCGCAGTGGTGATTTTCCATACCGCCAATCTGGAACGGGCGATCGCCCGCTATGGGGAACGGGCCTATCGCTACCTGCACATGGATGCCGGTCACCTCGGACAGCGGCTGAATTTAGCCGCCACCGCTTTGGGGTTAGGGGTCAGTGGCATTGGCGGTTTCTTTGACGATCAGGTCAACGATCTTCTGGGCATTCCCCCCGAAGAGGCAGTTTTGTACATTACCACCATCGGTAAAGCAGCGTGACCCTCACCACCCGTGGCCACTACAGTATCAAGGCGCTACTGGATTTGAGCTTATTGCCCAACTATGGGCCTGCCTCCGTACGTGCCATTGCTGAGCGGCAAAAGATTCCTGCCCCCTACCTAGAAAAACTCTTGATTGAATTGCGGCGCGCAGGCTTGGTGCGATCGCTGCGGGGTGTCTATGGGGGTTATCAACTTGCCCGTCCCCCCGCCGCCATTTCCCTGCGGGACATTCTCACTGCCGTTGGTGAGTCGCCGACCCCCCTGTTTTTGCACCCCCCCCAACCGGAAGATGGCACAGCGGATTGGGTGACCTTGAGTCTCTGGCAACGTCTGCACCAAAAACTGCAGGATGCCTTGGCCGGTATTTCCCTAGAAGATTTGTACTTTGATGCCCGCAGTTGGCAAGCCGCCCAAGGGGATGGAGCCACATTTGTGATCTAGGCAATCTAAGCAGAGAACATCTCACAGGGGGAGGAAACATCCATTTGACATCCTCCCCAGCCTGAAGACCAAAGTACTGCACCCAAGCGTGGTATCAATCTACACTTGACTCACTGCGACGGGTTCCTGCTTCCCATCGCCCGCGCGATTCGATCCCCAGGCCATGCGGGTTCTCTCGCCGGATTTCCATCCCGTAAGACAGGAGGTTGATGCACCGACCCAATCGGCACTGGACTCGAAACCCTATGCCACGCCCAAAAACCGCCCTTGTGTTTGGCGGTTGTCCCCTGACACATGACCACAGCACGGACAGGTGCGAGTTGTGTTCTGGGGTGCCACTACCACCAACCAGTCGCCCTGCCAAGCCAGCTTGTAGCTCAGTTGGCGGCGGAACTCGAACCAGCCTTGATCCAGGATGGACTTGTTCAGTCCAGCCTTGGCCCGAACGTTTCTACCCGGTTGTTCGGTCGTGCCTGCCGTTGACTTGGACATGTTCCGTACCTGCAAGTCCTCAATACACACCATCACGTGGTTTTTGCTGATTGCGGTCGAGGTCTTGTTCAGGAAGTCGCGGCGGGTGTTGGCAATGCGGGCATGGATGCGTTGAACTTTGGCTTTGGCTTTCCTCCAGTTGTTGCTGAACTTTACCTTGCGGCTCATCACTTGCTGCGCCTTGCGCAAGTGCGACTCATGCCGCTTGAAGCTGTGGAGCGGCGCGTAGAACGTGCCGTCCGAGAGCGTGGCGAATCGGGCAATGCCCATGTCGATACCGACTGCACCACCCTGCGGAATGGGTTGCTCAACCTCGCGCTCCGTCTGGATGCTCACGAACCACTTGCCGCACGACTGGCTCACTGTGATGTTCTTCACCACGCCCAACACTTCGCGGCTGTTGCGATAACGAATCCCGCCCAGCTTGGGCAGAAACCAGCGGCTGTTGGCTTGGTCGAGCTTGATCTGTTTCGGGTCGGGATAGCGGAAGCTGTCCGACCGGCCTTTCTTCTTGAAGCGCGGGAAGTCGGCTCGCTTGGCGAAGAAGTTGCTGTAGGCCCGTTCCAAGTCCTTGAGCGTCTGTTGCAGCGGATGCACCGGCGCATCCGCCAGCCACTGGGTATCGGCGCTGTTGCGCCACTCGGTGAGCAGCTTGCA
>NZ_CALGOG010000057.1:0-21699 GCF_937958135.1 uncultured Thermosynechococcus sp.
ATTGTTTACAGGTGTTTTGACTGCGTCCCTGACTCTAGCTGTCAGCAGAGGGCAAATGTTGAGAGGAACTTTTTGCTGTATGGCCTCTCTCCTATTTTAGAAAAGGACTGGGCTTTGCTATGATAAGTAATCTAAAGTCCGGGCGGTTAACTCAGTTGGTAGAGTATCTCGTTTACACCGAGGCTGTCGGGGGTTCGAGTCCCTCACCGCCCATGGCAAAATCAATACCTCAGGCGTCTTCGCCCTCGTTGATCTGAGATTGCCGCTGCTGGCGTAACCATGTGGCTTCGTCCAAGCTATCTTTGGCCACGACAACATACTCATTCTCCTGACGATCAATAATTAAAATTTCCTGACCGTGCTGCGGGGTGATCGTTGCCCAAGCGGGCAGAACGGCGGGCAGAATCAAGCGATTGCGATTGGCATCCAAAACACTTACTTGACCAATACCGGTACCACTGCGGGGAATATGGGCAGAGCTGACATGGCCACTGCAACCTAGGAGGCGATCGCGACTGGTGTCTTCGCTAAACTGCGCAAAAATCTGTCCCAAAGGCCGCGAACACAGACCCCCAGTTATCAGTGCCAACAGCAGTGCGGCGATCGCAATCCCCCCAGACCACATCACCCCCGGCCAACTGCCACTGAGGGTGTAAAAGAGGACATTAAAGAACCAGCCCAGTATGCCTAACAGGCTAAAGTCCAAGGCGAGCAGAAGAATGAGCGGTGCTCTCCCCACCCCC
Source organism: uncultured Thermosynechococcus sp. (assembly GCF_937958135.1). Lineage (NCBI taxonomy): Bacteria > Bacillati > Cyanobacteriota > Cyanophyceae > Acaryochloridales > Thermosynechococcaceae > Thermosynechococcus > uncultured Thermosynechococcus sp. Next base: position 744 of record NZ_CALGOG010000057.1, read on the forward strand.
AGCCAATGCAAAATCGTCAGAAATGAGATGCCTCCCTCCAGATCGACTTCTACTTCCAAGGGATCGGTATCCCCCTCTAACTCAACCTCTTCATCGCCCACATCGCCAAAGATCACGGTCAAAAAGAGCAAAACCCCCATACCCAAGACAATCCAGTAGGGAGTGTGAATCAAGTGAAAGAGCATTGCCTTAGTACATGAAGGGATTTTCAGGTTCAGGAATCGGCGTTATCGTCTCAGCCACTAGTACCAATTGGCGGCGGTCGTTGAGGGTTTCTGTGGCCATCCGACCTTCTACGCGAAACCAGTGATCTTGGGGATAGGCTTGGCGCGATCGCCCCAATTTCACCGGCAAGCCGACGGGGTAGGCATCGGCTGCACAGCAGGTAATGACAAAGCGGGTCAAGGTAAGATAGGTTTCCGGCAGTTGAGGACTGTGGACAGCAAATCCCTCAATGCGAGCCGGTAATCCCCTGTAGGCATCGGGTTCGGGATAGACATCAAGGGTGCGAATCCAGTCAATAAGCGAGCGCTCCTCAGGCCGTTGATTGAGGCGAAAGGCCACCGGACTATTGCGCGTCACGGTTAAGCCATCCTCAAGACCGCGATGAATCGCGGTGGCACTCTTGAAAGGACGGGGCGGAATCACCAACCCCACCACTGCTGCAAAAATTAGAACACTGAGCGCCCAACGGGCCGGTAAGAGGGCAACATGCTGTACAAGCGTCCCTTGCCCCCGCCACAGCCGCCACCCTTGCCAACCACTCACAGCAACTAAAAGAAAACCAGTGGCGATCGCCAGTCCAAAGTAGTTGGGGTGAATCAGTAACCCCAGTCGCCCCTGCAACCAATATTGAAGAAACAAAATTCCCCAAAGGAGAAGTGAAACAACTGTCCACCCCTCCTGCTGGAGCCGGCGACGGCGCACCCTTCTGTGTTGGTCACGCGGGGAATAACGATTGAAGGAGCCGGAAAACATGGGGCGGTGAAAATTCGCCATCCCTAAACATTCTAGGGGGAATCCTGCCACTGCGGGCTTAGCTCACGAAAATTAAAGAGGGTGGCCTTGGGATGACACTGAGCACAGCCATCGAGGGTAACGGGTCGAGGTACCTCAACACGGGGATGCAGGATGCGAAAGAAGGGCGATCGCCCGACACGAAAGGGAATTTGAGCATCGTTAGGCAGAGGGCGAGAATAGCTGCGCAGATAGTTCCACAGCGGAACCAGCTCAGCGCGGGAAATGGGTTCGAGGGTCGCACCGTAGTGATTGGTATCTTGGATGAGCACCTGCCATGCCTGGGTGGGCAATGTTTCCGGGGGCAATGCCAGATGACAACTGCCACAGCGCTGCAGATAGAGTTGTGCCCCCACTTGGGCATTCAAGGGCAAAACATCAACAGTGCCGCTAAAGTCTGGGGTGGCGATCGCTGCTAAGGCTGTCCCCACCAGGGCACAGAGCATTAAAGAAACCGCCCCTACCCCCCAGCGCCAGTGTTGTCTAATCTTGGATATACTCAAGCCCTTCATCCAAACAAAACTGTGCCCGCATCAATTCACGACCGAGATAGGCCGCATGATCGAACATCGTCACTAATTGGCGATCCTTTTCAAAAAGTTCAATACACAACTCCTTTGCTGTTCGACCGCTGAGGACGAGATCGGGTTCCCGCGTTACTTTCCCTCTGGTGGGAATGGGGTCGCCGGTATCGGGATCCACCGCTAAGCCCTTCTCATTAATATCATTGGGATAGTGTTTCATCCAGATCAACTCCTGCTCAGGGTCAATGTAGATAATGAAATACCCTGCTGGGTCAAGATGAATAAATCGCTGTGATAGCTTGTTGTCAAGAGCCGTGCGTTCTGCTTTGCTCAATGCCTATCTTTCCTCTAACCGATGCACTCTTTATTGTACGGTGAACTCGACTGGAATTTGCTGGCCAGACCCTTGAGTTTTTGGACATTCGCGTTATAATGGGGATTGCCCAAAAATTTCGGCTCAGTAGCTCAGTGGTTAGAGCAGGGGACTCATAAGCCCAAGGTCGCAGGTTCGAATCCCGCCTGAGCCACTTCCTTAAGGACTAAGATTATACGGTTGCCGCCTCTAGTTCCACTCCCTCCAGCAAGTCATTCACGGGGAAGCGATCGAGGAGATAGCGTGCCTGTTGGGCACTTTGGCGCAATTGGGGGCTGGTGTGGGGCGCATGGGGAATCTGGGCAAGAAAATCGAGGGTGCGCCGCAGCAATCGCACAATATCTCCCGCATCGAGATTGGTTGCAGCGCACAATTCATGCCATGGCGTGCCCAAGGCCCACTGCTCCACTAGGCCGATGAGATCCCACTCGTACCACAAGGGAAAGATAATGCGATGGCGGCGCTGTACTTGAAAGAGCCGACGGCGAATGGGACTGAGGGCAGCAAGGCGTTCTTCCACTTCACTGGGAATGGGGTAGTTGCACCAACTATCAGAGCGGGGGGTTTCGGTGACCAGAGCCGCGATCGCCGCCGCCAACAAATGGGGAGGCAAGTCATCCAGTTCCCCTGAGGCCAAAGCTAGGGCCAACCAAAGTTCATTTTCGCCGCGCAGGGCAGCGGCCATTTCCCCAAGGGGGGTGGGGGTGAGATCATTCAGGCCACCAAACTCTTGGAGGGCAGCAATCAGGGCAAGAAATTGCTCCCAGTGGCGTTGGGACTGTTGATGGAGCTTCTGCCGGCGATCGCGCAGTTCTGTTTGCAGCCGTTCTTCGCGACGCACGAGGCGCAGCAGCGAATGCACATTTTGCGGCAGACTTGCTTGCAGTTGGCTGAGTTTCGCTTCGAGGTCGGCAATTTTAGCGGCTTGGGCAGCCACTGCCGGCGCAGGTAAGACGGGCGGGAGATCAGGGAGGGTGCCAAAGTAGTGGTTGGCTTCGTTGCAGAGATAACTTTCCCCTCGGCGCAGTTGCATTCCCTCCGGGGGGGGAGGGAGCTGACCACAGGGGGGGCGATCGGGATAGACACCTAAAATGTCATCAATGCCAACTACCCGAAAACGACCATCGGCCCCAAGGCACAGCCAGTGGGGCAACTGTCCAGAGCCGGCAACGGGTTGACAAAGGACGGCGGCTAAGGGGGAATGATCCCGAAGTGGGGATTTGATATGAAGCCATGTCCCCGGCGGCACTGCCATCATAAAAGGGAGGAGTTCTTGGGCACGGTCCTGCTCCGCCTGCTGTTCAAGGATTTTCAGAAGCCGTTGATCCTGCCGCAGCCGTTCCCGCAGCTTTTGATACTGCGCCAGTTGCCGGCGATCAATGCCGCTAAGGCGTTGTTGCACGGTTTGTAATTCCGTTTCCAGTTCGGCGATCGCCCGCCGCTGCGGGGTTAGTTGCAATGTGGCTAAGTATTGACCAAAACTGCGCTCTACCAGTTCCCGGGCTTCTTCGAGAGTGTGACGCTGTAGCAGGTTCAAGACCATGCCATAGCTGGGGGTAAATTGGCTCATCAGGGGATCTGGAGCGGCGGTGGCCAAAAACGCCGCCTCATGGGCGCCCTCAAAGGGGGTTTGCAAGGTAACCACATGACCCACGGTATCCATGCCCCGCCGGCCGGCGCGTCCTGCCATTTGCAGAAATTCCGAGGCTGTCAGGAGCCGATGACCGCTATCAGTCCGCTTTGAAAGCGTAGAAATCACAGTGGTGCGCGCGGGCATATTGATCCCTGCGGCCAGCGTTTCCGTGGCAAAAACGAGTTTGATCAGACCTTCTTGAAAGAGGGTTTCCACAAGGGTTTTCACAACGGGCAGCACCCCCGCATGGTGAGCAGCAATCCCTTGGTAGAGGGGGGCAATCATTTCGGGGGCAACAATGTCCTGATGCTGTGCCAAAAAGGCGTCAACCCGCTCTGCCAGTGCCTGCTGTTCAGCGTTGGTAAGCAGATTCATGCCCAAGACCTCTTGAACCGCTTGGTCACAGCCCCGGCGGCTAAAGATAAAGTAAATGGCCGGCAACATCTCCCGCTGTTGCAGTTGGCTCACCACATAGCGGATGCTCAAAAAGTCTCGCTTGCCGCCGCGTCGCCGCAGTTCAGTCTGACCGTGGAGCTTGGGGTTGAGCCGTTTGCGCTGACCATCCAAGAGGGGAAAGAGTCCCTTGCCGTTGCAAAAGTAAAAGTGCAGGGGAATCGGTCGCCAGTCGGAGTAGATGAGTTCAGCCTCCCCATGGACAGATTGAATCCAGTCGGTGAGTTGCTCGCCGTTGGCAATTGTGGCGGAGAGAGCCACCAGTTGAATTTCCTTGGGGCAGTAGATAATTGATTCTTCCCAAACGGTGCCCCGCTGGCGATCGTTCATGTAGTGGCATTCATCGAGCACCACCACTTCCACCCCCGCAAGGGAGGTACCCACTTCACCAATGGGAGTACCGTAGAGCATATTGCGGAAAATTTCCGTCGTCATCACCAGAATTGGGGCATCCCGGTTAATCGAGACATCCCCGGTCAACAGACCGACCTGCTCCGCGCCAAACTGCTGCTGAAAGTCACGCCACTTCTGGTTTGAAAGCGCCTTCAAAGGGGTGGTGTAAAAAACCCGCTGCTGCCGCGTCAGGGCACGGTAAATCGCATACTCGCCAATGAGGGTTTTACCTGACCCCGTAGGAGCACAGACCACCACAGAGCGACCGGCCTCAAGGGCAGCGATCGCTGCTTCTTGAAAGGCATCCAGTTCAAAGGGGAGTTGGGCAAGGAAGTCGGCTAGGGCTGGCGATCGCTCACTCATGGGGTCGGTGTCGGCTCCTGCTGCACAAGGATTTCACCCCTGAGGAGCCGTGCAGCGGCATCCAGTAATTGCTCCTCTAGGTAGGGCTTCGTAAAGTAGCCCCGTGCCCCTAGTTGTGCTGCCATCTTGCGGTGGCGATCGGCGCCCCGGGAGGTCAGCATCGCGATCGGCAGATGGTTGAGTTTCGGATCCTTCTGAATCCGTGAGAGCAGTTCCAGACCATCCATGCGCGGCATTTCAATGTCACAAAAAATTAAATCACAGGGCAAGCCAGAGCGCAGTTTTTCCCAGGCATCTTGACCATCCCGTGCTTGCTCGACGCGGTAGCCTGCCCGTGTAAAGGTCATTGAGAGCAACTCCCGCACCGTAATCGAGTCATCCACGATCAGCACCAAGGGTTCAGAGGCTTCCTCTGGCTCGGTGACCTCCATGGTGTAGCCAAACCCACGCCAGTCGCGGTCCATACGTCCCAAGGAGAGAGCGATAATTTCCAGCACGTCAGCGATCACCATGGCGCGGCCATCCCCTTGAACGGTTACTCCAGCTACACCCAACGGCTTTGGTACAGGACCTGACAATTGTTTGATGACGATTTCCTGCTCGCCGATGACCTGATCCACCGCCATGGCCACAAGATCATCGCCACTGCGCAGCACAACAATCGAGACCATGCCATCATCCTGAGTACTACCACCATAGACATTGCTGCGGCTGAGGTTGCGGCTGTACTTGAGCAAATCCCCGAGTTTACGCACAGGCAACAGGCGATCGTTCCATGAGAGGACGCCCTGACCATCTTCTAGGGTTTGGATGCGTTCTTGGGGAATATCCAGCATATCCTCCACACCGTCAATGGGGAAGGCAATGCGGCAGTGGTTATCAATGCAGCAGAGGGCTTTGGTAATACTCAGGGTCAGCGGCAAGCGGATGGTAAACGTAGTCCCCTTGCCCACCGTGGAGTCAATGTTAATCGTGCCGCGAATGTCCTCAAGATTTTTGCGCACCACGTCCAGACCAACACCGCGACCGGCAAGGGCATCCGCTTGATCTTTGGTGCTAAATCCCGACTGGAAGAGGAATGCATATACCTCTTGGCGTGACAGGCTAGGGGCATCAGCCTCCTTCAAGAGACCCTTCTCGATTGCTTTGCGCTTTACCCGCTCGGGGTCAATCCCCGCTCCATCGTCACTGACGGAGATAATTGCTTGACTGCCCTGGTAGAAGGCGCGCACGCGAATCAGGCCTTTTTCCGGCTTGCCCAATCGCCGCCGCTCTTCGGGCAGTTCGATGCCATGATAGACGGCATTATTGATGAGGTGGGTCATGGGGTCAAAGAGCTTTTCGAGGATGCCCTTGTCAATGAGCGTGTCTTCTCCCTCAATCTTCAGTTCCACCTGTTTGCCCATGGTACCGGCAACGCGGCGCACAGCGCTCGGCAAGCGGGAAGACATTTCACGGAAGGGCACCATTCGTAGGCTGCTTAGACCCTCTTGGACTTGGGCGGTGACTTGACGAAACTGTCGTGCCACCTGCTCCACTTCATCAATTACGTACTGGATGTCATCCGCTGCCTCCCGCACCCGCACGATCCGCTCAATCACTTCTTGGGAAAGGGTGTGGAAGCCGGTAAAGCGATCCATTTCCAAGGCGTCAAACTCAACCCCCGTGGCGTGGGTTGCCCGTTCCCCTTGACCATTGGCTGCCCGTGCCGTCGTTACCCCCAGCAGTGAACTCTCAAGGAGCGATCGCTCGTAGAGGTCTTGAATTTGCTGGCTGACTTCTCCCAGTTGTTGGACTTGGTAGAGCAAGTTATCGAGAAACTGCCGCAGGCGTTCTTGGGTGTCTTCAAGGCTATTGCGGTTAACCACCAACTCCCCAACGAGGTTACTCAGGGTATCGAGGTGGCGCACTGGTACGCGCATGGTTTGTTCCACCAAGGAGCCGCCTTTTGCCGCTGCCCCCGTTCGACGAGGGGTGGCTGCCTGCGCACTACTGCCTGCGGGTTGGGGAATTAATTTCTCTAAATCGGCAAAACTATCATCGGCGGTAGAGGGGGCTGCTGTTGCCGGCGGCGGAGTGGGTGCCGCAGGTGTGGTTTGACCCAAGAGTTGCTCTAGATCCTCAAAGGCCGGCGTAGGTGGCGTTGCCGTCTCTAAAAGCTGATCTAATTCGTTGAATGGGGTGGTCTCTGGTGTGGTTGTACTTTGATTAATCAACTCCTCCAATTCCTCGAGGACGCTTTCGGAGCTGGCAGGCACAGCGGCATCATTCACCAATGCTTCAAGTTCGGCCATGCTCGCAGCTTCAGGGGAGAGGATCGATTCCTCGACCAGTGATTCAGAGTCAACAACACTCGCAGCCTCCGCTGCGGAGACAGACTCTCCCAAGAGGGATTCTAGCTCCGCCATGCTGGCAGCCTCAGTAGAGGGTTCAACCTCCTCCGTTGGTACTTCAGGTTCAGCAGCCGCTGTGAACTCAGGAAGACTCGGCTCAGCGATCGCCGGCGCTTCCAAGGCAGATGGCGTTTCTGACCATGGATCATCGGTGCTTGGCGGGGTAATAAACTCTGCGCGGGGTTCTTCCGCCGCATTATCCACGACCAAGTTTTCTAGGACCTCGTTGAGACCCGGCACCTCTTCGAGAAACTCAGCCACATCCTCAGCGACATCACTCAAAGCAGGGATCTCAAACTCCTCTTCTAGGGGAAGCAGATTGGGAGCCTCAGTGGTTTCCATCTCACCCAAAAAGTCTTCTAGGGAAGCAACTGCCTCCTCAGAGGCTGCCATCTCTGAGGGAGCTTCCTCCGTGAATTGTTCAAGGAATGCCTCCAGACCGAGTTCAGAGAATTCTGCGGCTGCACTCTCCGCCGCAGAATCGTTAGGTGTCAAGGGCGCCTCCAGAGCCTCAGCCATACTTTCGGCGATCGCTGGCGGCGTGAGATCATTGCGGGATGCTTCCTCTTCCTCTGCAGAGACCAGTTCACCAGAGAGTTCCTCAATTTCATCCAGGATGGCCTCAAGGCTGGGTTCTGCCTCAGGCGACCCCTCAGCAGGGGTCATGGTCAAAAAGTCGGAAATCTCCTCATCAAAGGTCGCTTCATCCCCCACATCTAAACTGGCCAAATCCTCCTCCAGGGTGTTCTCCAGCCAGTCCGTTGGCAGTGCCGTTGTATCACTAAAAATGTCACTCAATTCTTGGAAATCAGTCTCGCTCTCCTCCCCAAAAACAGTGACCCCATCGCCATCACTGGTCATTGGCGCCATTGGCTCAGAAACCTCCTCTTCAGGCGCACTCACCTCTGGCGGAGCAATCTCAGAGACCATTTCAGGAGGTTGCGGTGGTTCCTCAAGGGTGACAGGAGCAGATTCTAAGACCGCAGGTTCTGGCGCTTCTGGAACAACGGCCGGCGCTTCCTCAATCACAGGCGGCTGAAGCGCCACTAAACTATCGCTGGGGCGAATATCACTGCCTTGACCATTGAGCACCAAGTCGCGGGCTGCCATGATTTCTTTAATCACCACCGGTGCTAATGCCGTGAGGGGCTGAGCAGTGTTACTCACTGCCTGTTGAGCGATCGCCAGCAATTCAACCCACTGGGGCAGCCCAAAGGTTTCCCCCAATTGACCCAAATTAGAACAGGCCGCCGCCAATTGTTGCCGAACTTGGGGGGAATCCGGCTGCTTAAACAGTTGCAACATTGCCCGCAGGCGATCGGGCACCTCCGTTTGAAAGACTAGGCGGTAGCTTGAATCGGCAACAGGTTGTACCGGCGGCTTAACGGGTTCCGCCACAGGGGGAGAAGGAGTAGTCACAGGCGGCGCCGCCTCTGCTCCTTGGGTCAGGTGGCTTAAGTGGGCTTGCAGCTGATTAAAGACTGGCTCCACCCGATTCAGCGTTGCCGTTGCCGTCTCCTCGGTCAAACCAAAGGGACTTTGCAATTCATCGAGGAGTTCCCGCAGCGCATCAAAGGCTTGTAGAAACAGTTGCTCTAGGGTCTCATCCACCGTTACGGGGTGTTCCCGCAGGATTTTGAAGTAATCCTCCAGCTTGTGGGCGGTGTGCTGAATGCTGTGAAGCCCGAGCATTGCCGCTCCCCCTTTGACGGAGTGGGCTGCCCGAAACATTTCACTTATCGCCTCGGGGTCATTGACTACCTGCTGGAGATTCATCAAACTGTCTTCAATGGTAGCCAGGTGTTCCTGCGCCTCCTCAATGAAGTAGCCGAGAATGCGCTTTTGTTGATCGCTTTGCATAGCCCCCTCCCGGATTGCTTAGGCTTGATCTTCAGTATTTTCAACGCGGAACCGTTCCACCGATGCCTGTAAGTTGCGTGCCACACTCACTAGCCCTTGCAATGACTCGGACACCCGCTGTGCCTCCTGAGAAGTGGCCTGGGCTGTCAACTCAATGGATTGCATCACTTGAGCCATGGCTCGCGCCGATTCTGTTTGTTCGACCGTGGCATTGGTAATCGAGCGCACAAGGGTATCAATTTGCGACGATACTTGGATGATGTCCTCAAGGGCATGCTTCGCCTGTTCGGCTCGCTTGGTTCCCTCAATGACCTGTTGGGTGCCCTCTTCCATTGCCGTCATCACTGCACCGGTTTCACTTTGAATTTGCAGCACAATCTGCTCAATTTCCTTCGAGGCCTTTGCAGAGCGATCGGCCAGTTGGCGCACCTCATCGGCCACCACGGCAAAACCCCGACCGGCTTCCCCAGCTCGTGCGGCTTCAATACTGGCGTTCAGCGCCAGCAGGTTCGTGCGGTTGGCGATCGACGAGATCACACCGACAATCTTGGCAATCTCTTGGGAAGATTCCGCTAGACGCTTCACCTTGCGGGTGGTCTCTGCCACCGTTTCGCGAATCTGCAAAATACCCGCCACCGTGCGTTCCACCGCTTCACCGCCACGGAGGGCTGTTTCCGAGGCATTGCGTGCCACCTCATTGGCTTCTTGAGCACTTTCGGCCACCCGCTGAATTGCATTGGTCATCATTTGCACTGAGTTCAGGGTGACCGCCAGCTCCTCCGCTTGCCGCAGGGCGTCTGCTGAGAGACTACGGGCAAAGGCTTCATTTTCGGCAGCACCACGACTCACCTGCTGGGCGGCAATTTTTACCTGTTGCACAATCGTGCGTAGGTTGTGAATCGTCAGGTTAAACGAGTCTGCCACCGCTCCGAGCACGTCCGCTGTTACTTCAGCTTGTACAGTCAGGTCACCTCGGGCGGCACCCTCCACATCATCGAGGAGTCGGATCACTTGGCGCTGCAAATCATCGCGCTGCCGTTCAATTTCCTCTGCTTTTTTTTGAGCATCAAGGGTAATTTGCTGGATGGCATCCGCCATTTGGTTAAAGCTTTGTGCCAACAGTCCCAGTTCATCGTTACTGGTGACCGGCACCCGCACCGTCATATCACCGCCAATCACGGCATTACACTGTGCCTGCAAATCCGTACAGAGGCGCTTGATGCGGCTGACGCTACGCTGCCCCATGGCATAGACCGCTGCCCCAGCGGTGAGACCCGCCGCAACACCACTGAATAAAGGCGCAGGGCTAGGGGCGCTAAAGCCTAAACTGACGGCACCCGCAGCTAAGGCGGAAAGCACACCGGTGGTTACTGCCGACGTGATGTTTTGTTGGCCAAAGGAACTTGTGGCTGTGGCAGTTGCTGGAACAGTTTCAGCCACAGAACTAAAATTCTGGGAAGGTGTTGGCGGAGAAGCCAGCGGTGCTGCAACGGGCACTTGCTCGGTAAAGGCCGAGAGATCGTGACTTTTTGGAGGGACTGCGGGTTCAGCGCGGCCGGCGGTACTTTGGCTCAAATCGACGCTAAAATCAGCCAAGTTCTCAAGACTTTGCTGGCTGAGATCAAATTCATCCGGTAAAACCGCAAAGGTCTCGGTGCCAGCATCGGTCATCCCTGTGGCTTCTGATCCAACAGCACCCATTCCCTGCACTTGGGGATTGGCAATGGTCATTTCATCCTCAAAGCCCGCACCGGAGAGATCAGCATTACCAAAGGAGAGATCCTCTAGGTTAAAGTCGGCAATGGATTCCAAGGGTTCAGCCCCACCCGAGCTAACTTCCCCTTGCGAGATCGCTGGTGCCTCCGGTGCCCTCGGGTCTTCGGCAACGGTTTCACGTCCGGGAAACTCAGACATGGCGATCGTTGGCTCATCGTCAAAGGTCTCCGGAGACAGGGGTTCAGCGGCAATGTCTGGGGCTTCAAAAGCTTCAAGGGAAGCTGAAAAGTCACCAAAGAGATCGTCTTCCTCCTCGGTAGTCCCAGAAGAACTGAATTCTGGCTGCGGCAACACCTCAATGGCCTCTGCCGTCTCATTGCTCAGCAAATCACTGATGCCGGCAGCAGAGGTAGAGACTTCAGGAACGTTGGTCTCAGCGGATTCGGTCGGCTTTGGAAAGCGATTCTCTTCAGAAGTGCTGGCTGTTGGGGATACCTCAATATCGCCAAAGAGACTTTCTGTAGAAATGTTTGCCGCTGAGGATTCCTCAAGACCTGGAAAAAGGCTCTCTTCAGAAACATGCGCTTCTGCGGATTCCGCAAAGAGACCCTCTTCAGGCATCGCCATTGCAGCGGCAAAGGGATCATCAAATGTTTCTGGGAAGGGGGGTGTCATTTGCTGAGCAGGAGCCGCAGTAGGTTCTGGGGTCTCACCCTCAAAAATAGGATTGGGGCTGGGCGGTTCAGAGGGGGTCAGAGGAGAACTTCCCATAAGCAGCGTGATCTCCTCATCCCCAATGGCTTCAGTGCCTGGGGGTTGCACCGATTCACCAATGGGAATTTCTGGAATGTCTGCCGCTTCTGAAACCGGATTCTCCAAAGCATTGGTCGAAAAGGCAAAGGGATCTTGAACTGCCGCCTCTTCGTCGAAGGGGTTAAAGGTACTCTGTTCTAAACTGACGCCGAATTCTTCTTCAACGCTACCAACCTCAAGATTGTCAAAGGGGTTGCTTGTCCCCAAATCGCTGCCAAAGTCATCAAAGTGCTCAAGACTGAATGTCTCTAGGGGGTTTACAGCTTGGGATTCCCCAGGGGATGGGGTCGTCTGCAAAAAGGTATTGTCGCTTTGGAGTTGGGTATGTTCTCCTTGCAGCGTGGTGTGGTGTTCTTCGCTCCCATGGTTACTCGGTTCAGCAGCAGGTATGAAATCTTTAATCTTGGCGAGGCTCTCGTTGGCCAGATTAATCAATTCTGGGTCGGTGGTGGCATTGAGAACCGCATGGTACTGCTCTTGAGCTTCGCTGTAGCGTTGTTGGCAGCAGTAAATGTGCCCCCGCAAAAGCCGTAGGTTGGGATCGCCCGGTCGGGTACCCACCAACTGATCAGTGATTTTGGCTGCTTCTTCGTAGTTGCCTTGCACATAAGCGGCAACCGCTTTTTGATATTCTTGGCTGTGTTGGGTGCTGCTGGATGCCATGGGCTTACTCCCAGAATGGACAATGACAAGGGGCAGATAATTGTAAGGACTCAATCGAGGAAGCTTTACTTACAAAGTATGCGCCAATCTTTGGGAAAGATATCACGGGGGTGTTAATTTTCCTAAAGTGACTGGTGTTAATAGGTTCCATGGTGACACTTGGCTGCGAGTGTCCATTGAGATTTTGCTTCTTCTAGTTTAGAGTCCCCAACGAGCACTGCGTAAAATGGCGAGGGGTTCTAAGAGCTTAACAATCCCCTGCTGCTCCGCATCAAAAACCCATTCGCCCCGTACAAAGGGAGCCATTTGATCGCTGACATGAGTAGCGGGCTTAATAGTGTCATTGTTGAGCCACTCCATGCCTCGAACTTGATGAACCGCTAGCCCCACCATTAACTCCTCATCCTCAAGGGCAATAATGGATAGCTCAGAGCGATCGGTGTTCAAGGGGGTGTCATCCCCAAGAAACTTACCGGTATCCGCTACCCAAATCACCTGCCCCCGCAGATTCAAAATCCCCAGTAGCAGATTGGAGGTATTGGGCACTGGGGTAATGCGATCAGGACTGACGGCAACAACTTCCCGCACACCAATTGCCGGCAGCGCTAGGAGATCACCGCCGGGGATCGTAAAGAGGATATGTAAATCTCCCTCTGGGGTTTTGAGGTCATTGATATTGCCACTTTCAATGGGGGCATTGGTTGCGAGTAGGTCTGAGCTACTAAACATTTTTTAACCTCGCAAGAGTTGCTTGATGGTGCCAACGAGTTCTTTGGGGTCAAAGGGCTTGGTAATGTACGCGTCAGCGCCCTGTTTCATGCCCCAATAGCGATCAAACTCCTCGCCTTTGGAGGTACAGATAACCACAGGAATTGATTGGGTGCGGGGGTCAGCCTTAATTTGGCGACAGACTTCATACCCATTCATGCGGGGCATAACAATGTCGAGGACAACCACGTCTGGCGTGCTCTGCTGCAATTGTTCCATTGCCTCCACACCATCGGTGGCAACTGTTACTTCAAAGCCTGTTTTTGCCAGCAATTCGCTAATCATTTCCCGCTGGGGTGGACTGTCTTCAACAACTAAGACTTTGCTCATAGGAAGTTACAGGTAGAATCAAGGGTTTGCTTTATATTCTAAAAGCCTGGGAGTCTCACAGGCTGATGACAGCCAACCTGCGGCGGTTAACGGGGAGTTTCAAGGCTTGATTTTAGTTCTAGCACGTCGCCAAAGCACTCGTCTGTTAAGGAGGTCACAGGTGGGGCTGTACCAATATAGTGATGCGTAATTGTTAACAATTCTTGAGTTGAAAAGGGCTTGCTGAGGTAATCCGTGGCACCGGCCACTTTGGCTCGCAGGCGATCGCTCCAACCGACGAGGCTAGTCAGCATAATAATCGGCGTATAACGGAAGCGAGGGGTGTGTCGCAGCAGGGTACAGAATTCGTAGCCATCCAATTCGGGCATGGCAATGTCGAGGAAAATGAGGTCAGGGTTGAGTTGAAAAATCAGACTCAAGGCGGTCAAGGGGTGGGCGATCGCCGTAGCTTCATAACCGGCTGCTTGAAGCGTGGATTCAACGACTTGACGGACGGTGGCAGCATCATCCACGCACACGACTCGGGGCGATCGCCGCCAAGAAAGAGGCGGAAATGTGCGGGTGTGGCCATTGGTTCCCCAAGAACTCACTTGTAAGTACCCTTGATGGAGATAGGGCAGCAGGAGTTTGCCCACCGTCACCCCATCTCGTCCCAGTTGCCGACTCAGACGGCGCAGCGTGATCGGTTCGCGCACAAAGGGTTCAAGTTGACGAAACCATTGATCCGCTGGATCGTTGCCTGTGGGTTTAATATCCGTCAGTTCGAGAACCTGATCGAGGGAACGCAACTCTGGGTGCAGTTTTTTCCATTCCCGCAGCTGACTCAGGCTGTCATTGAGCAGCGCTGTCAAAGAGAGATTGTGCCACTGGGGGGTGAGGGGACTGGCACTATAAAATTTGAACCAAGCGCGATTGAGACTAACCACGTCAAAGAGACTTTCCCGCAGGAGAGCACGCCACACGCTATGGATCTGACTGAGCTTGCAGTGGTCGAGGAGCCACCAGAGGCATTCATATTCCACCCAACTGGCACCGGCTTGGCTTTCGATGAGGCTATCGGGACTCGGCCAAGGAATGCCCTGCCCATAAAGGAGATCCTGCAATCGCTCTAAACTGTGGCTGTGGCGATCGGCAATATAAACCAAGTGACCGTGGCTCAAAAAAAGAAGCCACGTATGACCGTCATCATCTTCGAGGTACAGCTCCCCCGTGCGCTGACCAAGGGCAAGGGTTTGGCACAGCGTATAAATATCCGTATCGTTGAGGCATCCTTCCATGGCGCTATTATAGCGATCGCCAGCCAGCTGAGCACGACACGGGAAATCTAGACTAAGCTAGCGCTGAGTATAGGTAGAGAGCAACTGCACCAGTTGCTTGACGAGGGCTTCTTGATCTCGATTAATCTGGGGAAAGTTAAAGTCATCGCGGATGTGTACCTCAAAGCCGGGCACTACCTCAATACGTTTCCAAGACTCTGGTTGCGTTGAATGGCTCGAAGATGTTATCTCGCGGCGGCTGGCACCGGTACTGAGGCGCGTGTCCCCATAGCGATGCTCGGAGCGATCTTGCACCTGCTGCAAAAAGGCTAAGGCTGGGTTGATTGGCGGTGGGTTTAACTGAAGATGTACCCCCTGCTCAAGGAGCGCCCGCAGTTCTGGGGTACTCATGCGATACACCAGCTTGTAAATGGCACCTGCGGTATAGCCCTCCATCAACAGTCGCCGTACCACGAGCAATTGCACAAGGTGGCGATAGCCGTAGCGCCCTTCACGGCCAATGCGGGTGGGGCGATCGATTAGTTTGCAGGAGGTGTAATGGCGGACTAGACGCGGGTTCACTTCCTCCAACACGCGATTTTTTGAATCTTCTTGGGGAAGGTGCTGAGGCAAGAGTTCGTTGGCAATTTCCACTAACTCATCTAATGACCATTGATCCTGAACGTGGATAAAATCTTGAATTGTTGCCATAATGAATAAACACAACCTTTTTTGAACGAAGAACAGAGGGATGGAGCAGAGAGAAATTTTCCCGTGCTAGGTCAAACCCAAGGGTACACCTAGAACAACAGTGAAACTATATTACCGTATTTTTTTGTTCTGTATCATCTTGGGTTCAATTTTCTCCTGCAGTTATCAAGGAAGGTGAAAACGTAGCCAGTACGAGAGTATCAAGAATTCAACGCACCTTTGTGGTGCATCGTTACACCAAAACAATTTATTTGATGCTACCATACGGCGTTGGGTGTTGAGTAAGGTGTTCCCAAAAATTACTGAGATTTTTCCGTTGTCAAGCTATTTGTTGCAGGGTTGTAACAAATTCCGGATAGGAGACAGCCGCTGCACTGGCGTTGTGAATGTAACTTGTTCCTTGGGCATTGAGGGCGGCGATCGCCAAGCTCATGGCCATGCGATGATCGCCGTAGGTTTCTAAGTGGGTTCCTTGGAGGGGCACGCCCCCCTGAATATCCAGGCCATCCCTGAGTTCAGTGACCTTAGCACCCATTTTTTGCAATTCTGTGGCCACTGCTTTCAGGCGATCGCTCTCCTTGACCCGCAGTTCCGCGGCATCGCGAATTTCGGTGACGCCCTCGGCAAAGGCAGCAGCCACGGCCAAAATGGGGATCTCATCAATCAAACGAGGAATTAATTCACCGCCAATACGGGTTCCCTTGAGCGTCGCCGAGCGCACCCGCAGATCTGCCACCGGTTCTCCTGTAACTAGCCGCTCATTTTCAAGGGTAATCTCGGCTCCCATTGCCCTAAGCACATCGAGAATGCCTGTGCGGGTGGGGTTGACGCCCACATTGGTCAGCACCAGTTCTGAATCAGGGGTAATGGAGGCTGCGACCAACCAAAAGGCGGCTGAACTAATGTCACCGGGGACAATGACCTTCTGACCCTTTAAGACTGCAGGCCCTTCAAGACTCACCGTACAGGTGGCCTCATCCACCGCCACACAGGCACCAAAGGCCTGCAGCATACGTTCACTGTGATCCCGCGAGCGATGGGGTTCGCGAATAATGGTGGTGCCCTCCGTGTGGAGAGCGGCCAGCAACAGCGCCGATTTCACCTGCGCCGAGGCAATGGGACTGTAGTAGGTGATTGGCTCTAAGGGCTGTCCCAAAACCGCCAAGGGGGCACGGCTGTGGTGTTGACGCCCCCAAATCTGAGCACCCATCTGCAACAGGGGCGTGACGACCCGTGCCATGGGGCGCGATCGCAATGAGGCATCCCCGGTGATTGCAAAAAAGCGACCTGTTTGCGCCGCCAATACCCCCAACAACAACCGCATTGTCGTACCAGAATTACCGGCATTCAGTACATCCGCAGGTTCTTGGAGATGACCCATTCCCAAGCCTTGAACCGTGACTGCTGTGGGATTAAGAGGCGAAATCTCAGCACCCAGAGCACGGAAACAAGCAGCGGTACTACAGGTATCTTCACCCACGAGCAGGCCTTCGATATAGGTTGTGCCCTCCGCCATGGCTCCTAACATCAGGGCACGGTGGGAAATAGATTTATCGCCCGGTACTTGCAGGCGGCCCCGCAGGGGATGGCCATCGGCCTGAATTTGCCAAGTGTCGTTGGATGTAATCTCAATAACCGCCATGGGACATGTGGATAAAACCGCGTTCTCGATTGTCCCACGTCTTTTGTCCTATAGCCCCATTGAGCGTTTGAGTTCTTCTAGGGCAGTTTGCAATTCCAAGCGGCGAAACTCGGCTTCAATGGGATCCGTGAGGTCACTGCCCATGGGCGGGGGTGGTGGGGGTGACGGGGGAGGCGCACTGGCGGTGGGAACGCGGTTCATCACTTCCTGACGGCGATCGCGAATCTTTTGCAGAAGCTGCTGGGTAACGGGAATTTGATTGAGGGCATTGAGGCGCTGCGTCCACAATTGCTCGCCGCGTTGACGCAATTCCGCCTCCCGTTGCCGTGCCAATTCCACAAGGTCAGGGCGTTGAGCCGCTATGGCCGTTTGGATGCGATCGCGCCAACGGCGAATTTCAGAAACCAGACTGAGAATTTGCTGCTCACAGGTATTGACTTCCTGTTGTAACCGCAGTAGTCGCTCTTGGGTTTCCCGTTCTTGATCCTCAAGCTCAAGGAGTAACAGATTGAGTTCCAACTGCGGATTGGCACGAATAAAGTCCTCCAGCTTCTGCTCTAGGAATGCATTCAAATCTCGAAAAAAGCTCATGCTTGCCCCTTTTCTAAAAGCTTTGGCCAACGGTGAGAGAGCGCACTTCCCCTTGACGGCGCAGCACGGCTCGCTGGTTTTGAATTTGCACCAGTTGCCAGCCCTCGCTGCCAATTGTATCGCCGATGCCTAAACGTAGGGTTTGACCATTGCTTTGAAAGAGAGCCACCGAGCGATCGCCCAGTTCGAGGATGCCCACCAAGGTATGTTGGGGAGGCGCGGGAGGAGGGGAGGGTGGCGGCGTCGCCGGCGTTGCTGTCGGCGTAGGGGCTGTTACCGTGGGTAAATTGGGCAGCGGCACCGTTGGTGCTGGGGGAGCTTGGTAAACGGGAACGTAGATGCGCTCAACTGTTGGGGTGGAGACAGAATTGCTGGCGATGGCAGGGGGTGAAGGGGTTGGCGTGGCAGCCTGTTGGCTTAGGAGTTGCAGGGAGTTTTGCAGATACTCAGCAAAGGCAACATCAGCGGGGCTAGGGGCTGTGGCAACCACAGCCTCCGGGGCAACTGCAACCGGTTGGCGATTCAGGTGAATCCAGAGGCCAACTCCTAAAACAAAAGAAGCAATGCCTACTCCCATGAGAAAGCGATCGCCCCAAGCAAACGCCTGTCGCGGCTCTGGACAGTGTAGCCAGCGGGAACGTTCCTCTGGGGTTCGTGGCGGCGGAGTCGTTGCTTCAAAGGGGACAGGGAGGGCAGAGTCGTTTTCTAAAACGGCTGACAGAGGCTCTGGCTCCTTCAGCTCAGCCTCCATTGCAGCAAAAACCTCATCCAGCACGCGATTAGCTTGGGCATCCGTCAAACAGGTTTCTAGGGTGTAGGGGTCGAGCCTTTGCGGATCCTCACTCATCGCCAATGCCTCACAATGATTGCCAAAATATCTCCACAGTTGCCCACCTTTACCCACCCTCCTCCCTACGCCGGCTAACTCAAGTCTATGCATTCTCTGTCCTACCGGCCACCACTGCCGCTGCACTCTGGCGTGATCCATACAGTCTTTACTGCCTATGTCCAACGCTGGGGATGCCTCTACCCTTGGCAACCGCAAACCAGCCATGTTTTCCATGGGGCGGAGGGCGTGCCTTTGTACGGTGAGGGGTATCGGCTTCCCCAAGCACGCGGAACAATCATTGCCACCTATGGCATTACTGGTGATCTTCGGAATCAATGGTACTTGCACACCCTTGCCCATTGGGCGATCGCCCGCGGCTTTGAGGTGGTGCTCTTTGATTGGCGTGCCCATGGCCGCAGTGCTGAACTTTCTCCGGTCTTGACCAGTGATGGCCTTTGGGAAGGACAAGACTTTGTGGCGATCGCGCAGCAGTGTCAAGCCCTCGGCTATACTCCTCCCTATTGGTTGGTCGGCTATTCCTTGGGGGGGCAGTTAGCCCTTTGGGGGGCATGGTATGCCCAGCAGCAAGGCGCAAAAGCCATTGGGGGCGCTGCTGTGATTTGTCCCAACCTTGACTCTAACCGTTCCCTTGCCCATCTCGGCACCACCTTTTGGGGACGCCAATTTGAACGCGCCATCAGCCGTCAACTACAACAGTTGGCCCGCCACCTCCATCGCCTTCATCCTCAAATGTTTGATCTCAAAACCATTGCCAAGATTGACACCATTGCGGGTTTTGATGCCGCCCTAGTCATTGACCGCCTTGGTTTTGCCAGCGTGTCCGACTATTACGCTGCCAGTAGTCCTTTGCCCCTGCTGCCGCAGCTAACCATACCCATCTGGATCCTCTATGCTGCTGATGATCCCCTGTTTGCTCCCAGTCTTGTGCCCGAACTGCTCACCATTGCTGAAAGCAACCCTAACCTCACCCTGCTGATGACCGAACAGGGCGGCCATGTGGGCTTTACCAGCGATCGCCGGTGCCAACGCCTCTGGGGCGATCCGGATTACTGCTGGGGGATCCATCGGCTCTTGGATTGGCTAGAGCAGCAGACCGAAACCCCCAGGTCAATTTAACGAAGGCGGCACCCGGATTCGAACCGGGGAATAAAGGTTTTGCAGACCTCTGCCTTACCACTTGGCTATGCCGCCCCATTTCCCAACTTCTCATTATAGCCGATAGGCATCCTACTCTTGGTTGGTTGAGCGCGCTTGCTCAAGGTAACGCTGAATGGCTTCACGGGTCAGCGCCGCCAGAGACAGGCCCTTGGCTGCTGCCAATGCCTTGAGTTGTTGATATTGATCCGCCCGCACATCTACACGATAGCGCTTTGGGGCAGAGGAGGGAACGTAATTTGCAGCAAACTGCCGCAGGGCGGGAATGCCGACCCGATGGCAAAAGTCCCCAAAGGATTCCCCCGGCTGGTGGCGATCGCGATAAAAGACCAACAACGGTTCCAAGGCCGTCTCCAGCTCAGCAAGGGGCAAGCGCTCCATATAGACCTCCGCCAAGCGCGTTTGATCGGGACTGCCCCCCAACCAGACTTGATAGGTGTCCGGCACAATCCCCACAAAGCCCAGCTCTGCCAAGTAGGGGCGAGCACAGCCGTTGGGGCACCCCGTCATGCGAATCACAAAATGCTCATTCTGTAGTCCCAAGCGATTCATGAGGCGGCGAATCCGCTCCAGTACCCCCGGTATCGCCCGTTCCGACTCCGTGATGGCCAAGCCACAGGTGGGCAGTGCTGGGCAGGCCATGCTATAGCGCTCAAGGGGATCAAGGGCAGTGACATCCCGAACCCCATGCTCTTCAAGGATGTGCTGAATTGCCTCCCGCTGATCGGGAGAGACCTCGCACAGGAGCAGATTTTGGTGGGGCGTCACCCGCAGGGGGAGCTGAAACTCCTCCACAATTTTCCTAAGAGCCGACTTGAGTTTGAAGTTGCCCCGATCAAGGATGCGGCCATTGGCAATGGAAAGGCCATAGAAGAATTTGCCATCCCCTTGGGGGTGCCAGCCCAAAAAGTCCTTATATCGCCACGGCGGCAGCGGACGAAAGGGTTCAAGGGGCTTGCCGAAGTATTCTTCGACCTTCGCTTTGAATTTTTCAACCCCCCAGTCGTGAATCAGGTATTTCAGCCGCGCATGGCGCCGATTGTAGCGATCGCCATAGTCTCGCTGGGTGGCCACGATTGCCTTCACCGCTTCATAGACATCTGCCGCTTGCACAAAGCCAATTTCATCCGCCAGGCGGGCAAAGGTTTCTTCCTTATTGTGGGTGCGCCCCAAGCCACCGCCGGCATAGATATTAAAGCCCTCCAGATTCCCTTGCTCATCGGTAATCACCACCAGCGTCAAATCTTGGGAAAACAGATCGACGGAATTATCCCCCGGCACCGTGACACAGCACTTAAACTTGCGCGGCATATAGCGATCGCCGTAGATTGGCTCTTCGTTGTGGGGAAAGATCGTGCCGTTGGTATTGCGCTGGCGTGCCGCCTTGACATCGGGGTGCTCTTCGGCGGAGATGACCTTTTCACCATCCAGCCAAATCTCGTAGTAGGCACC
>NZ_CALGOG010000058.1:0-21158 GCF_937958135.1 uncultured Thermosynechococcus sp.
CGCCTTGGTTGGCTACTTGTAGGTTTGACCGACCTACAAGAGATTGCAGATGGGTTACTTCGTTCCGAGTAGTGATTTGTTTGGAAGTTTAGGGGGGTACTATCCGCCGGGTTTTGGACATGCGCCGATGGTCTAATACGAACTAGCCATCTTCCTTTGCCTTGGCCTTTTGGCCGCAGTCTATTACCAGCATTTAACTGATCAGCCTTTTTGACTGCTTCCTATTAACGACGGTTCAGACGTACCTTCCTTGCGTCCCCATGCTTCCTTGCTTGAAGGTTGCCGAATTAGGCTTTCAGCATTGCCTCCTTTCATCCCCGCTTTACGGATTGATGACCAATCGCTACCGTAGGGGAAGTGCTTTCAGGTGGGCGCTTCACCGAATGGACTTGCCCTTTAAGGCTCACCATCATCACTACTCAGTTGTCAAGGTTCATTACCTTGCCAGTCATCCTTCTTAGCAATTGCTTGCTTCGATTTCGACTGAACGAATCGCACTCATAGGAGCATTATAACCTTTAGTCGCTTCTAATGTCACTGCCCCTAAATACCCTCTATCACTGCTCTTACAGTTCACCTGCACAAAGTACCGGCGCAAGTGCATCACTCAACCCATGCTGAATAGGCTCAGAGAGATATTTTCTGAAACTCTGCAAAAGTGGGAGGGAGAGCTGATTGAGTTCAATGGTGAGGCGGATCACGTCCATCTGCTAATGTCCGTCAACCCAAAGGTTCAGCCGTCTAAACTGGTCAACAACCTAAAGACTGTCTCTAGCCGCCTGATGAGCACCTGGGCAAGGTTTATCGAAAGCCGGTCTTCTGGAGCCGTTCGTACTGCATCATTACCTCTTTCGGTTCTCACTCAGTACATCCAGCAGCAGGCTGAGATTGAGTGATTGCTCCCTTCGCACCACCCCCCAAGCCTTCGGCTATGGGCGGAGCACTGCGACGGATTTTGGTAGTATCTCTATCTAAACCAAAGGTTGAGTTTTGGCAGGATAGGTCCGCCCCCGCCACTGCTTAGGACGCTGGCAACAGGAGAGGGTAATCCGCAGAGCCGCTAGAGGATCCGCAAGGGGGGAAAGCCAAAAGAGCCAGCGCCCTTGACCTGTTTGCCAATCGTAGGCGGGGGCGATCGCTAGGGTCATGCCCCAGCGAATTAGCACCAGCAAGCCATTGAGGAATGTTGCCATCTCTAGGGGGAGGGTGGGAGAAGTGACTGCTAGGGCAATCAGCCCTAGACCAAAGAGGGGCAAGGGGAGTCCCTGCACTGCCCAGAGAAAATAGACATCGCCCCAAACCTGTGCCGCTGGGGTGGCGTCCTTGAGGTCAAGCGATCGCCCCCACTCTCGCCAGGTTTCTGCCATCCCTTCATACATTCGCACCTTAAGCACCTTTGACCCATCGCGAAAAGCCACCCGGGCACCTGCCGCCGCTGCCGCCCGCACCAATGTCACATCATCACAAAAGGAGGAAGCAGCCACTTGGTAGCCCCCCATTGCCTCAAGGCGCGATCGCCGAATGAGCAGGCACTGACCATTGGCTAGGATCCGCTCCGGCTGAGTTTCCACGCTGCGAGCTGCACCAAAACGATAGATCAATGTTAAAAGCAACGCCGGTTGCAGCCACCATTCCCCTCCTGTTTTGAGGACAAAGCGGGGTGAGAGGGAAATGAGATCCAATTCCTCCCGCTGGGCAGTCTCCAGGAGACTCGCCACAAGGCCAGGTTGCGGTTGCGTATCGGCATCAATCCCCAAAATCCACTCACTCTGCGGATGGGCGCGACAAAACCCCGTCTGCAATGCCCAGGGTCGCCCTACCCAACTAGGGGGCAAGGGGGGATCAAATTCAAGACGAAGGCGAGGTTCTCGATCCTGGGCTGCCCGCACGATCTCGGCTGTGCCATCTTGGGAGTGACTATCCACAACCAGAATTTCCCGCACCTCGTAGCCTTGGCGCATTAGCCCCTCTAGGCAGGGTTGCAACCGCCGTGCCTCATTGAGGGTGGGGACAATGATGGAGACTTTAGCTAAGTTCTCCGGGCGAGAGGGCTGGGGGGTCAAGGGAGCAGGACGTCGCCAACCTGCCCCTAGGCGAGCCACTAAAATAGCTGCCCAAGGGGCTTGGGCAACAATTGCAGCGCTGGCGATCGCTGCCAATACCACGGCAACGGTACTCAACTTTCTCCTGCCTCGCTGTTGGATGGGGAATTCTCTGGTGGCGGCGCCTCCGTCGGGGACAGCTTGAGCCGTTTAATCGGCAAATTGGCAATCAAGGCTGTTGTCCGCTGATCCGATTCTAGGGAAACCGCTAGTCCCTCCGTTTCTAGCTCCACATAGCGGGAGACCACCTCTAAAATATCGCGCCGTAGATTATCTAAAATTTCAGGTGTCAGCGCTGTGCGATCGTGCGCCAAGACAAGCTTCAAGCGCTCTTTGGCAGTGGTGCGACTGGGGGGAGTGCGGGTAAACAGCCGCTCCAGAAGTTCACTGATCATCCCTTTGCCCCAAACAAGCGTCGAATGCGACTAAATAACCCACCGCTTGCCGCCTCTAAGTCAAGAAACTCAACTTTTTCCCCCTCCAGGCGGCGGGCAATGTTCATAAAGGCTCGCCCAGCCAAAGATGGAGACTCGGCCAAAACCAGCGGCTCCCCCTTGTTGGTGGAAACAATCACCTTCTCATCCTCAGGAACAATCCCAATGAGCGGAATTGAAAGAATTTCTTGGACATCCTCGACAGACATCATGTCGTTGGCTGCAACCATTGCGGGGCGTAGGCGATTTAAGATCAGATGGCTGTTGCGAATGCGGTAGGCCTCCAGAAGGCCAATCACGCGATCGGCATCCCGTACTGCGGCGATTTCCGGCGTTGTCACTACCAACGCCTCCTGAGCTGGGGCAATGGCGTTGCGAAACCCTGCCTCAATTCCCGCTGGACAATCAATGAGCACATAATCGTAGTGTTTACTTAGGGCTGAGGCCAACTGCCGCATTTGCTCCGGCGTGATGGCATCTTTATTGCGGTTTTGGGCGGCTGGTAGTAACACCAATTTATTTAGACGCTTATCGCGCACAAGGGCCTGATCCAAGCGACACTGCCCGGTCAGCACATCAATCGCAGTGTAAACAACCCGATTTTCCAAGCCAAGCAATAGGTCAAGGTTGCGCAAGCCGAAGTCCGCATCAATGAGCACCACCGATCGCCCCAACTTTGCCAAAGCGACACCAATATTGGCACTGGCGGTTGTTTTCCCCACACCCCCTTTACCCGAGGTAATGACAATCGTGCGCCCCATTGAACTCCCTAGGAATTGGCTTACTAAAATAGATTATCTTAAGGTGCTTCGGATACAGCGAGAGATCCTGCCCAAGCATCGGCTGGGGCAATCTGAATGCCCTGCGGCGTGGCATAGGCCACCTCTGGATAGGGAGGCTTGGGGGGATCGGGAGTACGCGCGACAAAATCAGCAATCCGCAACTGTGTGGCCGCCATTTCTAGGGTCATAATTCGGGCCCCTAAGTTGCCCTTAGCGCCGGCGTGAGCCACACCCCGCAACCGGCCCCAAACAATAATATCCCCTGCAGCAATAACGCTGGCGCCCGCATTGACATCGCCGACAATGACTACACTGGCCTCGTGGCGAATTTCCATGCCAGAGCGCAGGGTTGTTTTCAAGTAAAGGGGGTTAGCTGCTGCGTTGGCCTCCCTATCGGCTTCTTTTACAAGTAGCGGAGGCAGTTCCCTTTGTTGGACACTGTAACCAAGGGTGGCAGCAGCGATCGCCGTCTGGCGGCGTTCAGTAATAATTTTGTCCAGTCGCAACTGATGCTCACTAAGAGCGTCTGCCAACTGTTGCAGCTGGGATTGATCTAAAAGCCGCTGCCCACAGACACAGTCCACGGGTAAGGTTTCTGACCAAAGATGTTCTTGACCTGCGAGATACACTTGTAGTTGTGGCCACAGGTCAATCCAATCGAGGTCAGCAGGCAATATGAATCGGCAGCGTCCTTCACAATGTTCTAGAACAAGACCATTGATAGGTATTTCGGCTGATTCAACCTCATCCCCCTCTTCAGTGCTTTCCGTAACAGATTCCTCTAGGGAGGGTGTCTGTGCCTCACTCATGTTTTTTTCACCCGTAGTCGCTGCGTAATCAAGACTATGCCGGTATCCCGAATTAAGGCCACCGAGACCCAGCGGTTACCGGGCTGTTGGGGGGCACGTCCCACCTTAAAAATGCCACCCGCAGAGAGAAGTTCTAATTTCACGGGGCTGGGATTGGCGTAGGTTTGAGTATTGATGGGTTGATCACTGGCAGCACCAAGGAGAATTGCGTTGCCAATGGGTTCTTGAACAATCGCATCTAAACTAAACTCTTCACCGGGGCGCACCGTTTGGGGAAGCGAGAATTCCACGGTGGGGGGTGTGGCACCAATGGTGATCGTGGTTTTTTCTTGGGTAATGTCTTGGCGGACAATTTTGCCGTTGCGGACGACTTGAGTGGCTTGGAGGCTGCCGCGCATCCGTTGTGGGCGATCGCTGGTGCCCCCCGTCCCTTCAATCGTGGTGCTAATCTCTAAAATCCAGTCATTGCCCTGCTGTTGCCAACGATTCACCGTCGTCCGATAGCGAATATCGCGGTAGGGCTGCCAAAAGATGGGCAACCGTTTGCGCAATATCTCAAGGGTCAAGCCGTCGGCAGTTTTGAAGTCAGGATCATAGAAGGTCAACACCCCCTCTAAGTCCTTTTGACTGGCCGCCGCATCCAAACCACTGATTACCGCTTGTACAGATTTCGGCAGCGGAACAGAAGTTGCCTGCCCTAGGGGCGCAGCCCAAGTCCACTGCGGGATGCCGCCACAGGTCACTGCTAAACCCAGAATCGAAACCAGAACGTATCGCCGCATTGTGAATTGCCTTTGCTGTTAGGGTCTATTCATGATCATCAAAGTTGGCGGAGTTATCCTGCTCGTCAGTGGGGGGACGATCCAACGGTTGATAGGGCACATATTCACTGCCATCGGTGGTGTTTTCCGGGCGCGGACGGGGAGGGCGGCGACGCAGCGGGCGATCGCTCACTGTTGCTGTTTCTGTCGTAGGCGGTGGGGGACGGCGGGTGGGGCGGGGCGTTGGTGTCGGCGGGCGATAGGGTTCATCCACAATCTCCTCTGCGGCCGGTGTGGTCGGTCGAGGACGACGGGAGGGGGGACGACGGACACTGGGACGGCTGGGAGGTTCAGTTCCGGGCGGCGTACTGCGCCGCGAGGGTAAACGTCCTACTGGGGGAGTATCCCCCACATCCTCGTCTTCATAGCGCGATCGCGAGACATCACGGCTACCCCGAATGCGCCGCAGCGGTGGATAGTCCTCCTCCTCTTCTTCCTCGTCCTCGTAGGGTTCAAGTTCCTCTATTTCTGCACGATAGGTGTAGCTGCGGCTGACGGGGCGCTCTTCATCCACAATGGGGGTATTCCGCCGCGCCTGTTCTGTGGCTACGCGCCGCAAACGAATACTTTCGTAAGCAAAAAATGCAGCCGTGCCCGTCAGCAGAAACTGGCCAAAGAGAAGAATGGGATCCAGA
Source organism: uncultured Thermosynechococcus sp. (assembly GCF_937958135.1). NCBI lineage: Bacteria > Bacillati > Cyanobacteriota > Cyanophyceae > Acaryochloridales > Thermosynechococcaceae > Thermosynechococcus > uncultured Thermosynechococcus sp. Next base: position 5,584 of record NZ_CALGOG010000058.1, read on the forward strand.
CGCCACCCTTGAAAAAAGAGAATCCCACCGCACAGGAGAGCCACTGCCGCAAAGAAAATATCGTGATCCCGCGCCAGCTCTGGCTGAATCGAGCGCAGAAAATAGAGGAGGGCACCTGCTACCGCTAGAGCAATCCCCAAGATGCCAGCAGGTCCTAGTCCGACATTAACAATTTGACCAAGGAGAGGGAAAAAGAAAAGATAAGTCATTTAACCCATTGACTGAAGGGGCAACATAGAAGGAGAAGCCATAGCCCTGGGGCTATGACCCTATTCTAACGGCAATTGGCAAATCTACTCGTTGGCCTAGGGCCTAAGAAGAACGCTGCACTTTATCAATTTGGCTAATAGCAATGAGAGCAATAAAGGTGAGACCTAAAACGACGGCTCCTGAAACCAAACCAATAAAGAAGCCCTTGAGGGAAGGGGTAATCGTTAATAGTAGAGGGTATGCAGCGTGAATCATGGCTGTTTTTTGCAGGTCAAAGTGAACACTAGAATTTTAACAAAACTCGGCCTTGCTGCTAAGGAAGGCAACGACTAGACTGAATGGCGCCACACTGCATCGCGCCAAGCCCGTAGCCGCGCGATCAACCGTTCTCGGATATTCTGCCAGAAAGCAAATGGAAGGCCTGCTTGGGGAGAATGCCGGGGCACTAAGCCAAGGTTGGCACCCACGGGTCTGAGCGATCGCCCCATGGCCATGGCCGCTTCACGCGCTTCCTCTTCAGGATTTAGAAATGTGAGGGTGGGAGCAGGGATCCAACGCGCCAGTTCGCAATAGCGATCGCGGGGATGATTTTTCACTTCCCCTTTCACTACCAAGGTTGCCGATTCTCCCCCATCCACAGCAGTGGCATCCGTCACCCCCTGCTCTAGCAAAAAGGTTTGAAGCTGCGGAAAGGACACCCCCTTTGAACCACCATTGCCCCGCCCATCGCTAACCACAAAAATATACTCATTACCGCGCTTGCCGAGAATCGCCTTGGGAGACGTGCGATCGCTCCCATCCACGGGCAGTTTCTTGCCTGCCTCTAACAACTGCTGCGAGCCACTCACCAAATTAAACGGCTGCTCTGGCAACTTGCCGCGATAAAACTCGACTCCCCCTTGGGCAGGAAAGTGCACCATTGCTGCATAGCCACCCTCGTAGGGGCGCACCCCACGGCCATTCACAATGTAAGCTCCGAGAACGCCTGCAGGAATCTGCCCTCGGCCCGTTAAGCAAGTCTGCCGCAGTGCCGCGTAGCCAATGCCAGCGGGCGCCAATTCCCCCATGATCCATTTTTGATAGTCCTGAAAAGAACGCAGGGATTGAGCATTCAACCAACGGAAAAAATTCGTATTCATGGCTACCACAGCTCCCGTGCGCCGCGCAAAAGCCGCTGTCGTCTCTAAGTAAGTGTCCTCACCACTGGGGGTGGGTTCGGTCATCACCACCCGATAATCTGCCATTGGAGCTGCCACCATGTACACCTGCGTTTGATCTATTCTGTGGATTGCGTACTGGAGAGTGGCCAACGAAACGCCTAGCCCCGGCAGCACACTCAGCATTTGTCTTCCTCCAGCAAAGCCGTCAGGTTTGGTGAACTATCCCTAGCTTAGGACGCAAAACCAGAGGATTCTGCCCCAATCTGCTTCCAGCATAAGCAATAAATCAACATAAATCTTTAGATTCTTTTAACCCACATCCTTAGGGAATCTGCCTAGGATCGGGATGGGATTTTCTGGACGCTTTGGCACCATGGAACAAATACCCGCCCCAATCTGGACACTGACCGCCGGCATTGTTGTAACCCTGATTAGTTTCTGGGTTGGACAGCACCATGGTCTTCTGCCGGAACAAGCTTCTGAGCAAGCTCCCCTGGTGGACAACTTCTTCAACATTATGCTCACAATTGGTACTGCCCTCTTTTTGGTTGTGCAGGGTGCCATTCTTCTTTTTGTGATTCGCTATCGCCGCCGCCCCGGTGATGAGGGGGATGGCCTGCCCATTGAGGAAAACTTACCCCTAGAAGTCTTCTGGACTGCCATTCCCGCCCTCATTGTGATTTTCCTTGGTATCTACAGTGTGGATATTTTTCAACGGATGGGGGGGCTGAATCCGGGGGATCACACCCTGCACACAATGCATACCCCTGAGCAAGCGGTTGCAGTGGTTGCTGAGGCTCCCTCCAAAACCACCAGTGATGCAACTGCCCTCTTGGCAGCGGCGCCAACTCCAGAAATTGGCATTGGGGCTAGTCCCGATGTTCAAGGCAAAGCTCCGGACGTCGTGGTGGATGTGACGGGTATGCAATATGCATGGATTTTTACTTACCCCGACAGTGGCATTGTCTCTGGGGAGTTGCATATTCCGGTGGGCAAGGATGTGCAGTTAAACCTTTCTGCCCGCGATGTCATCCATTCCTTTTGGGTGCCCCAGTTTCGCTTAAAGCAGGATGCAATTCCCGGTGTACCCACCGAATTGCGATTTAAGGCAACCAAAGTGGGGACATATCCGGTCATCTGTGCGGAGCTGTGTGGTGGCTACCATGGTGCCATGCGCACGCAGGTGATTGTGCATACCCCAGAGGATTTTGAAGCGTGGCGCACTCAAAACCAAGTAACGGCAACGGCTCCTGTGATCTCCTCTCTGAGCGATCGCCATATTGAGGCAATAGGAGTTACCCCACAATTGGTGGCGCAGGTGGAAGCAATGACCCACCACCATTCTCCTGACAAGCTTTAGCATTCTACCTACTGTCGTATTCTTGAGAGAGTTATGGCGCAAGCACAACTGCCGCTAGAGACCCCCCTGTCACTCCCTGGGCATCCCAAGGCGTGGAAGTGGTATGACTATTTCACCTTCAATGTGGATCACAAGGTCATCGGCATTCAATACTTGGTCACTGCCTTTATCTTTTACCTGATTGGTGGCCTAATGGCGGTGGCTATGCGCACGGAGCTGGCAACGGCTGATTCCGATTTTTTGAATCCCAATCTCTACAATGCCTTCATGACCAACCACGGCACAATCATGATTTTCTTTTGGGTTGTGCCAGCAGCCATTGGGGGCTTTGGCAACTACTTGGTGCCCTTGATGATAGGGGCACGGGACATGGCCTTCCCTCGCCTTAATGCCCTGGCCTTTTGGCTCAATCCGCCAGCGGGGGCGCTCCTTTTGGCCAGTTTTCTCTTTGGGGGTGCCCAAGCGGGTTGGACGGCCTATCCCCCCTTGAGTACGATTACGGCCACCACTGCCCAGAGTATGTGGATTCTGGCGATTGTCCTGGTGGGCACCTCCTCGATTTTGGGGGCGGTGAACTTCATCGTTACCATCTGGAAAATGAAGGTGCCCAGTATGCGCTGGAATCAACTGCCCCTCTTTTGCTGGGCAATGCTGGCTACCTCCCTTCTAGCGCTGGTGTCAACACCTGTGCTGGCGGTGGGTTTGATTTTGCTGCTGTTTGACATTAACTTTGGCACCTCGTTTTATAGGCCCGATGCGGGAGGAAATGTCATCATTTATCAACACCTGTTTTGGTTTTACTCCCATCCGGCAGTGTACCTGATGATTCTGCCAATTTTTGGCATCATGTCTGAGGTGATTCCAGTTCATGCCCGCAAGCCGATCTTTGGTTATCAGGCGATCGCCTACTCCAGTTTGGCCATCTGCTGTGTGGGGCTTTTTGTTTGGGTGCACCACATGTTCACCAGCGGCACTCCCCCTTGGATGCGGATGTTCTTTACCATTTCGACGCTGATTGTGGCTGTGCCCACAGGCGTGAAAATCTTTAGTTGGGTGGCCACCCTCTGGGGGGGCAAAATTCGCCTCAACAGTGCCATGCTCTTTGCCATTGGCCTCCTATCCATGTTTGTCTTGGGGGGTCTCAGCGGTGTCACCTTAGGGACTGCCCCCGTGGATATTCACGTCCACGACACCTACTATGTGGTGGCCCACTTTCACTACGTGCTTTTTGGGGGATCGGTATTTGGTCTCTATGCCGGGATTTACCACTGGTTTCCGAAAATCACGGGGCGGCTTTTAGATGAGCGATTGGGAATTCTTCACTTTGTCCTCACCTTCATTGGCACCAACCTGACCTTTTTGCCGATGCACGAGTTGGGACTGAAAGGGATGCCACGGCGGGTAGCAATGTACGATCCGCAATTTGAGCCAATTAATTTCATTTGCACAATTGGTGCTTTTGTCTTGGCTTTCTCAATTATTCCTTTCTTGATTAACGTCCTCTGGAGTTGGAACAAGGGTAAAATTGCGGGCGACAATCCCTGGGGTGGTCTCAGCCTAGAGTGGACAACTAGTTCACCGCCGCCCATTGAAAACTGGGAAGTGCTGCCCGTGGTCACCAAAGGTCCCTATGACTACGGCATTGAGCAGCGCAAGGGAAGTACGAATGAAAATGAGGAAGAGTAGGACATTCTAGGAGCGATCGCCATGCAAGGGACGATTGATTCTCAGACCACCGCCATAACTGCTGATCATGGCCATGAGCACCCTGATTTTCGGGTTTTAGGGTTGCTAGTTTTTCTCATTTCTGAATCCCTGATGTTTGGCGGCCTCTTTGCCGCCTATTTGCTCCTGCGGGGCATGCATGCACAATGGCCACCTGAAGGCACCGAGGTGGAACTTCTTGTGCCCACCATTAACACGCTCCTTCTCCTCTCCAGTAGCTTTGTCATCCACTACGGCGATGTTGCCATCAAGAGGGATGATGTGCGCAGTATGCGCAAGTGGTACTGGATCACGGCAGCCATGGGGGCGGTGTTTCTAGGGGGCCAAGTCTATGAGTATCTCACCCTTGGCTACGGCCTGCGCACGAATGTCTTTGCCAACTGCTTCTATGTAATGACAGGCTTCCACGGCCTCCATGTTTTTGTGGGTATTTTGCTGATTTTGGGGGTGATTTGGCGATCGCGCCGTCCGGGGCACTACAGCGCCCAGAAGCATACGGGAGTGACCATGGCAGAAATCTACTGGCACTTTGTGGATGTCATCTGGATTATTCTCTTCACACTGCTGTATATCCTGACTCGCTTTTAGGGACAGGTCTTGAATTGGGGCGATCGCGGGTCAAAGTTGCACTGATAAACGACAGGGGCTTGCCAACTCAGGGGAATCTCCAAAAGGTCACGGGTACCCGTAATTCCCTGCAAAAGGAAAAGAACAAGGGCAAGGGAATTCAAGCCGATGTGAATGCGTCGCCAAGTTAGCGATCGATCTTGGTAAATCTCCCGCACAATGGCCACAGAAAAAATCATCAGCATCACAGCCGCCAAGCCAACGTAAAAGTGGGAAACCCACCACTCATCATCACGACGAAAGACCCCCGGCTGAAAGGCCAGAATGATTACCCCCATCCCTGAGAGCGTAGCAAAGACAGCACGCCATCGCTTGGATTGAGCGCGATACAGAAGCACCGTTGCTGCAATAGTCACCACAAACATCAGCGCCACTAGGACAACAGAGAGCGGTTGCAGCGTGTTGTTCTCCGCCTGCATCAAGAAGCCCTGAAACCCGAAGACCACTGAGTATGCCAAGGCCACCAATGTGATGCCAACCACACCAGCAGCCAAAAGATTGCCCAATCTCACGTGCAGACTGCCCACGGTAGCAGGAATCGTGGTGGTTCCTTTGAGGCGCCGCTGCCGCGTCTGCAGGGCAAAGAAGGCAGTGATCCCCAGTACGGGAAAGACAAAGGTGCAGGCCAAGATGGGATGCAATAGCAAAATGATGTCTTTGAGGTTGAGAAACATAGGGGCTAAGAAAGACAAAGCCAATTTTAAGGTAGCGTAACCCCTAGAGGGGCGATCGCCACCTAGGGACGCGGTAAATCAAAGAAGAGCAGTTTAGTCAGTAATCCAACGGTAGCCACCAACAGCGTCACCAGGAATCCCCACAGCCGTGCATCTGTGCCTGCCTGTCGCTTAGAAATATCCTGTAAAGTGGACTCTACAGTATCAATCCGCTGCCCTAACTGTGCCTCTGCGGAATTGAGCCGTTGATCAAGGTTGGTCTCTACAGCATTAATCTGCTGTTCTAGCTTGGCTTCGACGGCATTGATGCGCTGCTCTAGCTTTGCCTCTACGGCATTAATCTGCTGTTCCAGCTTGGCTTCGACAGCATTGACGCGCTGCTCCAGTTTGGTCTCTACAGCGCTAATCTGTTGTTCAAGTTTGGCTTCGACGGCATTGATGCGCTGCTCCAGTTTGGCCTCTGTGCTATCAATCTTGTCTTCAAGCCTTTGGAATTTCTCGTTACTAGTGGCGATGTGAATATCGAGCTTTTTCTCCATGCCTTGGATGGCAGCTTGCATTGTCTGCAAATGGCTTTGCATTCCTTGGATCGCATCCAAGACTTGGCTCAACTCGGAACGGCTAACGGATTCAGTCATCATTCTGATCATTCTGAGGCTTGAAGAACGGACGTGGAGGGATTTGAACCCCCGACCCTCAGAACCGGAATCTGATGCTCTATCCACTGAGCTACACGTCCAGTGCTCTCATCATAGCATTAACCAAGGTAGGCTTGCTGAACCCGTGGATCATTTAGGAGATCCACAGCACTACCGCTCAGGGTCATTTGACCCGCTTCAAGGACATAACCGCGATCGCCCAATTGTAGGGCAAGGTGAGCATTTTGCTCCACCAGTAGCATTGTCATCCCCTGTTCCCGCAGTTGCGCCAAAATAGCAAAAATTTCTCGTACTAGATTGGGCGCTAAGCCTAAACTGGGTTCATCAAGGAGCAGTAAGCGAGGACGGCTCATCAGAGCACGGGCGATCGCCAGCATTTGTTGCTCACCACCACTGAGGGTTCCTGCCAGTTGGTGTTGTCGTTCCCGCAGTCTGGGAAAACGCTTGAGTTGCTCTTCGAGGTCTTGTTTAATCTGTGCTTTATCTCGACGGCAGTAGGCACCAAGAAGGAGATTGTCGCGAACGGTTTGGCGTGCAAGAACCTGACGCCCCTCTGGACAATGGGCAATGCCTAACCTTACTAATTCGTGGGGCGATCGCCGTGCGATGGATTGACCGGCAAAGCGAATGATACCGTCACTGGGAACGAGTTTAGAGATGGCACGCAGGAGGGTGGTTTTGCCGGCACCATTGGCACCCACAAGGGTAATGCACTCTCCGGCTTCAATGGACAAACTCACGTCTCGCAGAGCGCAAATACCCCCGTAGTGGACACTGAGGGACTCAACTTCCAAAATGCACACTTGAGAACTCATTCCCTAAACCATGGGCTAGGCTTCCTCTGGGTTACGAGTAGGATCGAGATTGCGTTTCAGTTCTTTGAAGAGGGCGCGGGTGCGATTAGTATAATGCAGTTTTGGCTAAATAAGCGGACCATCTGAAACATCCAAGAGCACTGCCACTCTCCTAAATCCGATGGGCACACCCTGTGGACTTTGGTTTTTCCCCTTCTGCAATGAAGGCAGAAAAGAGCATTAACCAGCTACTCTGCTTCTTCGTCAAGATGATAACGACGATAGAGAAAGTCAAGGGCATCGTTGCGCAGTTGGTAGTAGGTGGGATCTTCAAGGATACGCTCGCGATCACGCGGACGTGGGAAAGGAATTGTCATGATTTCACCAATTTTGGCAGCAGGCCCATTGGTCATCATCACTAGGCGATCAGCTAAAAAGAGTGCCTCGTCAATGTCGTGGGTAATCATTAGCACGGTGCAGCGATGTTTCTGCCAAATGCTGAGCAGTTCCTCTTGCAGTTCCTCCTTGGTGATGGCATCGAGGGCGCCAAAGGGTTCATCGAGAATCAGGATTTCTGGCCGAATCGCAAGGGCACGAGCGATCGCCACCCGTTGTTTCATCCCTCCTGACAACTGTGCCGGATATCTATTTGCGGCCTCCGCTAGACCCACCATTGCCAAATGTTCGCGGACAATCGCCATCTTTTGCGGGCGGGATTTCTTTGGCCAGACGGCATCCACGGCAAGATAAACATTCTCAGCAGCAGTTAACCACGGCAAGAGGGCATAGTTCTGAAACACCACCATGCGATCGGGTCCCGGCTCCTTGATAGGCTGACCCTTGAGGCGCACTTCTCCCGTGGTGGGACGCACAAAGCCTGAGACCATATTGAGTAAGGTGGTTTTGCCGCAGCCAGAGTGACCAATGACACAGATAAACTCTCCCGCTTGAATATCGAGGGTAATATCCGTCAGCACGGTAAAGGGGCCTTTCTTGGTGGGATAGACTTTGCTCACCTGCTCTAGGCGCAAAAAGGATTCAGCGGAAACTACAGCAGCAGGGGTAGTCATGGCTTGGTTTCCTTGGCTAATCATGGGTAACTCCAATCGTCTGACATCTGGGCTTAAGCAGCACGGGGCAAGGGCAAATTCAAAGGAATTTCTGCCATATAGACCTCGTGTTTGATTTCTAGGCTATTGAGGTAGCTAATGGGGTCATCGGCATTAAACGTGGTGCCGTCAAAGAGTTGGATTGGTCCAGTGCGATACTTAATATCCAAGAGTCCCAACTCCCGGGCCGCTGTACTAAAGACACTCACTCGACACACCCGTTCGAGAATTTCCACCCAGTTGCGAGGGAAGGGGAGAGTGCCCCAACGGGCAAGCTGGGTCATCATCCACAGGTGCTCAGTGCGGCTGGGACGATTCACGCCGTCGCCAAAGAACAGATGATGTACTGGCCCGCCATTTTGATCTACCCCCAGTTCTATGTACTCAGGGGTGGTGGCCACGTAGGCCTTGCGGCTGAGGATTTGCTTAATTTCCTCGCTGTGAGCGGGGTCGGCACAGTAACGACAGGCATCCAGTAGGGCTTTGACTAGGGCAATGTGGGTATTGGGATAGGCCGTCGCCCAATCTTCGCGCACACCCAGCACTTTCCCCGGATGCCCTGCCCAAATGTCAATGTCGCTGGCAATAGTAAAGCCCACCCCCTCTTTGGCCGCCCGCAGATTCCAAGGATCACCTACGCAGTAGCCATCAATACTGCCAGAGCGCAGAGCCGCAACCATTTGTGCCGGTGGAATCGTTTGTAGATAGACATCGTGATCGGGGTGAATGCCCGCTGCCGCCAGCCAGTAGCGCAATAGGAGATTATGCATGGACGAGGGATGCACTATCCCAAAACGGTGGGGGCGATCGCGCGTTTGCAGCAAGTAGCGGTGAAAGTCACCAAGGGTACGAATCCCCTGCTCAGCAAATTCCTTTTTCAGCGTGATGCCATTGCCATTACGGCTTAGGGTCAGAGCACTGACCACAGGAAGCGGCTGGTCTTCATGACCACCACAGGTAAACCACACGGGCATCCCTGCCGGCATCTGAGCGGCATCGAGATAGCCTGCGGCAATCCCATCCACAATGCCCCGCCAACTGCTCTCGCGCACAAGGGACACTTCCTCTAGACCATGGTGGGTAAAGAACCCCTTTTCGTAGGCAACGGCAATGGGAGCGCAGGCGGTCAAGGGCACAAAGCCAATTTCCAGATTCGTTTTTTCGAGACCGTGGCGGGCAATGGCCGGTTTGCGACGTGCCTGCAACTGTTTCACCCGTTTTTGCTGGTTGAGGAAATAGATGATCTCACTGCGCAGACTGTAGTAACTGGGGTGTTCGACAACGGCCAGCCGCTGCCGGGGACGGGGAATATCTACCTCAAGAATGCCGCCAATTTTGGAGCCGGGGCCATTGGTGAGCATCACAATCCGATCCGAGAGCAGCACCGCCTCATCCACATCATGGGTGACCATCACCGTCGTCACCTGCTGGGCTTCGCAGATCTTCATCAATTGTTCCTGCAAATTGCCCCGTGTTAGGGCATCTAGGGCACCAAAGGGTTCATCTAGCAGCAGCAGCTTCGGCTGAATTGCAAGGGCACGGGCGATCGCCACCCGTTGTTTTTGGCCGCCAGAGAGCATTGTGGGTGGCTTGTGGGCATGGGGGCGCAACCCCACGAGGTCAATATGAGACTCGACAATTTGCCGCCGTTCAGCCGGAGTCAGGTGATCGAGCACTTCATCCACCGCTAGGGCAATGTTCTCGCGTACCGAAAGCCACGGCAGCAGCGAGTAGTTTTGAAAGACCACCATGCGATCGGGCCCCGGTTGGCGCACCCGCTGTCCCTCCAACGTCACCACCCCTGAGGTGGGCAGGTCTAAGCCGGCAATCATATTTAGTAACGTGGACTTGCCACAGCCGGAGTGACCAATCAGCGAGATAAACTCCCCCTTTTGAATTGTCAGGTCAATTCCTTTGAGGGCGAGATACTGCCCCCCATTCGTCAGGTCAAAGACCTTCTCCACTTGATCCAAAGCCACAAAAACGCCCATGATTTCCTCCTAGCGATTTGCTGGTGCAATCTTGCTTTGCAGGAAGCCCACCAAGCGATCCAAAATCAGGCCAATAGCACCGATATAGACCACCGCCACAATAATTTCCGTGACGTAGTTTTGCTGGTAGGCATCCCAAATGAAGAAGCCAATGCCCGCCACCCCCGACATGACGATTTCAGCAGCAATAATCGCCAGCCATGCCAAGCCAATGGCAATCCGCAAGCCTGTGAAAATGTAGGGCAGTGCCGAGGGCAAGAGAATTTTCAAAAAGAACGTTTTCTTTGACAGCCGCAGCACCCGCGACACATTTTTGTAATCCTGGGGAATTTCCCGTACACCCACGGCAGTATTGATGAGAATCGGCCAAATGGAGGTAATGAAAATTACAAAGATCGCGGCGGGTTCATTTTGGCGCAACGCCGCAAGGGAGATGGGTACCCACGCTAAGGGTGCCACCATGCGCAGAAATTGAAAGATGGGGTCGAGGGACTTATTCAGAGCCTTACTGGTACCTACCAAAATCCCCAGAGTGATTCCGACAATGGCTGCCAACCCATAGCCTTGGGCAACGCGGGTCAAGCTAATTAGGGTTTGTCGTGCCAACCCCTGATCAAGGGGGCTGTTGTAGTAAAAGGGATGAAAGATCAGATAGCGACTGCGCTCATCAGCAAACACTTGAATCGGACCGGGGAGGGAGAGAATTTTGATCGAAGAGAGAATCTGCCAAACCACCAGAAACCCAATCACACCAATAATCGGTAGGTAAAAATCCGCCCCCTGCTGGCGCAGAAACTTCAGGAGGGGATTGGCATTGCCATTACGGCGAACAGATGCAACAGCCATAGAAGTCTCCTATTGAGTAGCAACGAAATGACTAGGACTTGACCTTGATTTTGAGGCTGTCCAGATAGGCTTGAGGGTTATCGGGATCAAACTTGATGCCATCAAAGAAGGTCTCAACACCCCGTGAGTCGGTGGTGGGAATTTCAGCTGCTGGCACCCCTAACTCTTTGGCGGCCTCTTGCCAGAGATCGCTGCGGTTGACCCGACCAATCATTTGCTTGATATTGTCAAAGTCCTTGAGTTTATCGGCGTTGAAGCCCCAGCGCAGGTTTTCAGTCAAGAACCAGAGGTCGTGACTCTTGTAGGGGTAGGAAATACTGTTGCCATTGGGATCGCGCCAGTACAGGGGTCCTATGTTAAAGTCGTTGAAATTTGGTTGACCATCCCCCATGGTGTAGGTGCCTTCGTAGGGAGGAGTGAGGATGTTGCCGGGAACGTTGAAATACTCGCGGCGGCTACAAATTTGAATGAGTTCAGAGCGGTTGGCCTTGTCATCGCACCACTGCTGAGCTTCCATCACCGCTTTCAAGAGGGCTTTGGTGGCGTTGGGGTGTTTATCGACCCAGTCAGCCCGCACGGCTAGATACTCTTCGGGGTGGTAGGGCCACATCTGTGCCGTTAGGGTAGCCATAAAGCCAATATCATCACTGACAATACGAAAGGGCCAAGGATCACCGGTACTGAAGGCATCCATCGTACCATTGCGCATACCGGCAACCGTTTCAGCGGGAGGAACGGCTAAGAGTTCAATGTCGGAATCAGGGTTAATACCATTGGCCGCAAACCAGTAGCGAATCCACAGGTCTTGGTTGGCATGGGGAAAGGTATAGGCGGCTTTGAACTTGCGGCCGTTATTGGCAGCAAAGGCTTTGATGTAGTCGGGATCAGCGATTTTGAGGTGTAAGCCCTTGCCCTTGTTGGCGCCGGAGATGGCAATTCCATTCCCTTGGGTATTTAACTGTGCCAAAACGTACATTGGCACTTTTTGATTGTTGAGGGTGATAATGCCTTCACTGATCAAGTAGGGCATGGGCATCTGCCACTGACCACCATCAATCCCGCCGGCAGCGGAGCCAATCACCACATTGTCCCGAGCACTGGCCCAGTTGGCCTGCTTGGAGACTTCAGCATTGGTGAGACCATGCTTGGCAAAGAAGCCTTTTTCTTTGGCAATAATCAGGGGGGCTGATTCCACAATGGGCATAAAACCTAATTTAATCGTGTCCGTTTCCACTGCACTCGTAGTGGTAGTCCCCCCTCCCTGCTGTTGTCCTTGGGGAGTTTCTGCGGGAGCACATCCCTTGAGGGCGATCGCCCCCATGGCGGTAGCAGTGGCAGTCATTAAAAAATGACGACGCGATAATTGAGACATAGCGTGACCTATACCGAGAACAGTAAATAGTTGACAAAAAAATCAGATTCCCAGACTCATAGGCCGGGATGGGTTTTCCAATTAGCGGTGGCGAAAGACCGAAATTTGGATTGAAAATAACCTATCACTCCAGCTCGCCAAAAAGATATAGGCCTATACTATAAACTGGAGTTAATTTTATTATGGAATCTATAATCTAGACTAATACTATTAGACCCCTCTATTAGTACAATTTCCCCCCTTGATTGATCACTTGATTGCAGAGCATGAGAAGAATGACAATTTGATTTGTTTTCTTAAACTTGAACTTGATTTGAAGTACTTTAGAGGATGTGCTCTTGGAGGTAAAGCTCGGCCTTGTCGGGGGTCAGCGGCGGGGCAAAAAGATAGCCTTGGCCATAGGGACAACGGAGCGATCGCAACAGTTGCAGTTGAGTCTTGTTTTCAATGCCCTCAGCAATGCAATCAAGGTGCAGGTTGCGCGCCAGAACCAAAATTGTGTGTACCAGCTCTAGGTCTTCTTGGCTGCGATCCATTTGGGAAATGAAGGAGCGATCAATTTTAATGCCATCCAGGGGGAGATTGCGCAAATAGCTCAGGGAGGAATACCCGGTGCCAAAGTCATCAATGTTAATGCGCACGCCCATCTCCTTCAGCTCAGCAAGGATTTCGCAAGCAGAGTCTAGGTGCTGCATCAGCACACTTTCAGTGATTTCGATCTTGAGAAACTGCCCCCTCAAGTGACGATGCTCAAGAGTTTGTTGAATTTCAGCCACAAGGGTGGGCAAAGAAAATTGATTGGCAGAAAGATTAACACTCATTGTAAAGCCCATGGACTGGAGTTTGGGGTACTTTTGCTGCCACTGCTGCAACTGCTCACAGGCATTGTGCAAAACCCAGCGGGAGAGTTCAAAAATTAGTCCCGTTTCTTCGGCAAGAGGAATAAAGACTGTAGGGGAAATGAGGGTATCCCCCTTTTGCCAGCGGAGTAGGGCCTCAAACCCCCGCAGCGATTGACTGCGGAGATTGACAATTGGCTGGTAGTGCAAGAAAAAGTCACCCCGTTCAAGGGCTTGCCGCAGTTCCACTTCTAAATACAGGCGATCGCGCACCTGTTGTAGCAGGGCTGGGTTAAACGTACCGATGCGATTGTGTCCCTTTGTTTTGGCATGGTACATAGCCATGTTGGCATCGCGTAGGAGTTCTTCACTGCTGGTGTAATGGGCATCTCCCATCACCAGGCCAATACTCACGGTGCTGTAGAGGGTGTAGTGATCAATTTCAAAGGGGTGACTGAGGCGCTCCCGCAGGCTTTGGGCAATGACTTGAGCCTGTTCTACGCCCTGAATGTCGTTGAGCAATACGGCAAATTCATCCCCCCCTAAACGGGCCACCACATCTTGAGGACTGACGCAACCGCTGAGCCGCTTGGCAAATGCTTGCAGGAACAAATCGCCAATCGAGTATCCTAGACAGTCGTTGAGGGTCTTGAAGCGATCCAAGTCTAAACAGAGAACAGCGTAGCAATAGTCGGGATGTGCTGCGGCATGGCGGAGGGTTGTGCGCAAGTATTCCTCAAAAAGCCAACGGTTGGGTAAATGCGTCAGGTGGTCATGGCGGGCTTGGTAGAGGAGTTGAGCTTCCATTGCTTTGCGCTCTTGAATTTCCGCTTGCGCTTTTTGATACAGTTCTGCTTGCAAAATGGCGATCGCCAACTGGGTTGAAATTTGCTTAATCAATTCAATTTCGCCGTCTTGCCAGTCGCGGGGATGATCACATTGGTGACAGAGCAGCAATCCCCAAAGCCGCGCTTCCACCACAATGGGGACGACTAAATTGGCCTTGATTTGATAGTGCGCTAGCAGGTCACGATAGCAGGGGTCAACAGCCGCTGTGTCTAAGTTGTTCACTACGTGGATGCGGCCCCGCCTATAGGCTTCAAAATACTGTTCTGTAAAGCAGGAGTCCCCCACCACATCCCCCAAAGCCGACAACCAGGGAGGAACCACAGCTTCGACCTCTATAATGCCCCGCCAGTCATCAAGGAAGCGATAGATGAGGACGCGATCGCACCCCAGGAGTTGGCGCACATCCTTGACGGCAGTTTCGAGAATTGTGCTCAGATCAAGGGATTGGTGAATGTGCTGGGTAATCTGCACAAGCAGGCGATCGTATTGGGCGTGGCGCAGCAGTTGTTGTTCCACTTGGTGGCGATCGATGGCATGGCGGAAACTGCGCGCCAGTAGGTTGGGGGTTAGTTCCTCAATAGTTAAATAGTCCTGAGCACCACTGTGGAGAATCTGCGTGGCCAAATCGGGGCGATCGCCAAGATCAATCACAACTAGGGGCAAGTGTGGATAACGTTGCCGGAGTGTTTGTACTTGTTTAAGGACATGCTCCCCCTGAGCAATGAGAACCAGCAGATGAGGTTTAGCCTGAGCAACCACACCAGGGGTTAAGTGAGGATATAAACAGGTGTGAACTTGGTAGGAAACGTAATCAACCTTTGCCAGATAGGGATACAAAATTTCAGCCGATTGGGGGATGTTTTCAATGATCAATAAGTTGAGCAAAGATACCGAAGAGGTGGATGACGAAGAAAGGCATGGCAGCCGGCCTAAGTTCGTTTGCGGTATGTCCAGTAGCTCCTGGGGATCATCGTTCATCCCAGGAAACACCGTTACTTTTTTGAGCATTTTTGATGATTTATTCAACAGGACTTCTACTATAGTGAGCTAATAAAACATTTTGATTTTGGGCGAGTATTCATTTTTTCTTTCTAAATCCATCATAACGACTGAGGGAGATCACTGTGGGAATGAAATGAATAGGAAGCACGAAAAAGTTGCCGTACAGCGGTATTTTGGATTATCAATAAACAAGAGAAAATAATAGACTTTTATCTATGATGAAGCAAATAAATAGGCTGAGCCGCGTCAAAAGCGGCTCTATATCCATCAAAAGACTAGAGGAAAACTGTGGCCAAAGCTAGAATCGAGCACCAATACCTAGGCGAGCCAAAGGATAGCCAGCACTGGAAAAGCTAGC
>NZ_CALGOG010000059.1:0-16158 GCF_937958135.1 uncultured Thermosynechococcus sp.
AGCAAGTTCAGGAGTTCTGCCGTAATTGGTCGCTTTGTCTCCCAAAAAAGCGTTGAGCAGATCTGAAAGGACACGATGATTGCGGTTGCTTTATGCTTGTTACTTTCATGTCAACTGCAAGCTCAGGAAAGTCTATCCCACTTGCAGAACTTCCTTCCTCGAATTCATACTTTTCACAGAGGTAAGACTTGAACTTGTGCTCGAAATACGTACCAACTGCTTTCCCATCAGTAACGCCATACAATGTCGGCTCTCGATGTCGGCAAATGTCTGCGCTTCTGTCTTCAAAATTTCTAGTGTCAACGGCACTTTCATGACTTCCCCTTGCCACTTGCATTAGCTGACCTAAATTCGCATCAAACAGACCAGAGACCATTTCAAAAAAATCTAAAAATAGAATACGAGGTTATGAGCAGAGACCGTCTGATCTTGGTGGGAGATTAAATCGCTGCCATGAAAAGGCTTTGAGGTGGCGATCGCCCCTCCGGTGCAAAATTAAATTGGCCATCAGCTTCGCCGTAATCGGGGCAAGTAAAATCCCATTACGGTAATGCCCCGTTGCTAGGTAAAGATTAGCCGCCGGCCCTTCTCCCAAAATGGGCAAGTCATCGGGAGTGGCTGGACGATAGCCCCACCACGTATCAATCACCTCGTAACGCGCCAATTCTGGAATAATGGCAGTTGCCCGATTCAGGAGTGCTTGCAGGCCAGCAACCGTGGTTCCCTCTTGAAAACCGACATCTTCACTGGTGGCACCCACCACCAGTTTGCCAGAGCGGCGCGGCACAAGATAGAGCTGATCGCCAAAGATTACATGATTCAGGAGGGGTTGGCCCGGCGGCTTCAGTGCCAACATTTGTCCCTTGCGGGGGGTGACGGGCAGGGGAAGGAGGCTGTGTGTCCATGCCCCTGTGGCTAGAATGTAGATGCCCGCAGACCAACGCCCGCGATCGCTCTCTAACGCGGTAATGTCCCCTTTGCGGCTTTGCTGAAACCGCTGAACAGTAATGCCCTCAATCACCTCGACGCCCAGAATCCGAGCGGCGCTCACCAAAACCTTGGCTAAGTTGCCCGTATTCACCTGTCCATCTTGGGGAAACCACCAAGCCCCTAGCACCGTCGGCGCAAAGCCCGGCTGATAGTTCACCAGTTCAGACGCATCTAACCAGCGGCTGTCGGGTTCCATAGGGTGGGTGCGATCGCGCTGCCGCTCATCGGTCACCGGTGCCAAAATCCCACAGGGCCAGTAGCCGGCATCCATGCCCGTCAGTTGCTCGAGCTTATCAATCCAACTGGGATAGAGATTGCGGCTGGCCGTACACAGATTCCACATGGCGCCTGCCGGTAGACCTTCTGCTTGGGGGGCTAACATTCCCGCTGCCGCATGGAGCGCTGCTTCGCGAAACTGGCGGCTGAGCACGGTGGGTCGCGCCCCCCGCAATGCCAATTCGATGGCGATCGCCAGCCCCATGGTGC
Source organism: uncultured Thermosynechococcus sp. (assembly GCF_937958135.1). Classification (NCBI taxonomy): domain Bacteria; kingdom Bacillati; phylum Cyanobacteriota; class Cyanophyceae; order Acaryochloridales; family Thermosynechococcaceae; genus Thermosynechococcus; species uncultured Thermosynechococcus sp. Next base: position 1,477 of record NZ_CALGOG010000059.1, read on the forward strand.
CGCCCCCAATAATCAAAATGTCCCGTTGTTCATCCCCAAGGAGCATTCTTGACGCTTCAATCCCAATTGACACATTTCTTTATCTTGGCATCTGCCACCCCTTAAGGGTAGCCCAAACCACCCGCCTGAGGGGGAACGGCGCTTTGTTTTGCCTCCTGAAGTCAACTCGTTATAATAAGGGCGATCGCGGTGGATTTACTGCCGCTGTGTGGTAACTATCCATGATTTCATCCGGCTCTCACTACCCGATCTTTGGTCCTGAAATTCGCTGTCCTCACTGTCGGCAAGTCATTCCCGCTCTGACCCTCACCGATACGTATCTGTGCCCGCGCCACGGTCCTTTTGAAGCGGATGCCAAGACTGGGGAGTTGATGCATTTGCAATCGGGTCGCATTTGGCGCCTCTGGGAAGGGGAATGGTATCGCCAGCACACCCACCCTGACGGGATTCGCTTTGAAATCCACGATGCCCTTGATCGCCTCTACGCCCAAGGCTACCGTGCCACTAAAGTCATTATTGCCGAACGCTATCGTGACCTTTTCTATGCCTACCTCGAACGCAGTACCCCTTGGCGCGGCTCCACGGATCCGCAAACGCTCCGCCTGTTTGGGTTGCCCGTTGAGTTTAGCCCCCCGGCTAGCCAAGAGGAGCGCTGGGATGTGATTAACTTCGATCTGGAAAAAGAACCCGGTGCCTCTATTCGTCCCCCCTATTTTCGGATGTTTGACTAGTGCTACTTACCCTCGCCGACTGTGGCGAACTGGAATTGATTGCCCGCCTGCGTCCCTACTGCCACAGGGAATTAATTGGGGATGATGCGGCGGTTTTGACGCCGCCAGCAGGTGAACAATTGGTTGTCAGTACAGATGTGTTGGTGGAAGGGGTGCACTTTAGTTTAGGCATGGCCGATGTTCCGCTAACGATGACCCCTGTCGATGTGGGCTGGCGATCGCTGGCCGCCAATTTGTCAGACCTTGCTGCAATGGGGGCGTTGCCCTTGGGTCTAACCGTGGGCCTAGCGGCTCCGCGCGAGTGTCCTGTGGCAACAATTGAGGGTATTTACCAAGGGATGGCTGCCTGTGGTCAGGCCTACGGTGCCAGTATTATCGGTGGCGATACCTGTCGTTCCCGTGTCCTAAGTCTCAGCATCACGGTTTTGGGCAGTGCCCCTGCGGAACGAATTATTTATCGCGATCGCGCCCGAGTGGGGGATGCGATTGTTGTAACGGGTGTTCATGGTGCCTCCCGTGCCGGCCTAGAGTGCCTTTTGCATCCCCGGTGGGCAAGCACTCTACCTGAGGAACTGCGGCAAGCGTGGATTCAGGCTCATCAACGTCCCCGACCCCGCTTGGATATTGTCCAGTGGCTCCGTCAGCAAGTGTGCCCTCCTCGCATTGCCGGCATGGATAGTAGCGATGGTCTGGCCGCAGCGGTCTTGCAAATTTGTCAAGCCAGTGGGGTAGGCGCCGTTCTTTGGGGAGAGCAGATTCCAATGGTGGGCTATGGCGATCGCTCCCAAGCATTGAGCTGGGCACTGTACGGCGGTGAAGATTTTGAACTCGTCTTGTGTCTTGCCCCAGAATGGGCTGAGAATCTCTGTAGGGCAGCAGGTGATCAAGCCGCCATTGTTGGCGAAATTACCCCTGACACGATGGTTCAACTTCAGCTCAATGGGGAAGTATTGCCACTACAAGCCGATCAACTTTTTCAACACTTTTAGGCATCGGTTGCCTCCCGTAAAGCACAGCTACAGTGCTAAGGAGGAGCATCAAGACAGGATGTAGCCGTCAAGAAATATTACAAAAATTCATAAAATTTCGGGGCGATCTCCGACAAATCCCCATAAAATTTATACATTTCTTAAAAAAAGACCGCGCCATCCCCGAATCGTTCTAATCTAAGTTAGCGCGTTAACTAAAAGTAAAGGGAGCCTCTTAGTAACCATGGTTGTCAAAGCAAGTGGTGGAAGCTCGGTTGCCCGCCCGCAACTTTATCAAACCGTCCCCGTTTCAACGATTATTCAAGCCGAACAGCAGGATCGCTTCCTGAATCGGGGTGAACTGGACGAACTCGCTGTTTATCTGCGCTCCGGGGCAAAACGCCTTGAAATTGCCACCACCCTCACCCGCAACGCCGACATCATCGTGTCCCGTGCTGCTAACCGCATCTTTGTTGGTGGTTCCCCCATGGCCTTCCTCTCTCGCCCCCAAACTGAAGAAACCTCCCAATTCACCACCGGGGCGAGGGGCGAAGCCATTGACATAAAAGAAGCCATGAAACTGGGAACTGCCACCTATGTGGACACCCGTGGTGGATTCCTCGAAGGATTGCGCTCCATCTTTAGCGCCTCCGGTGATGGTGCGCCCGTGGGCTTCAAGCCGATCAACATTGCCCGCTATGGACCTGCTCGCATGGAAAAATCCCTGCGCGACTTGGATTGGTTCTTGCGCTATACCACCTACGCCATTGTGGCCGGCGATCCCAACATTTTGGCAGTGAATACGCGCGGCTTGCGGGAAATCATTGAGGCTGCGTGCTCCGCCGATGCCACCATTGCTGCCTTAAAGGAAATGCGGCGGGCGGCTCTCAGCTACTTTGAAAAGGATCCCGAAGCTAAGGGCATTGTGGAAACCTACTTTGAAGTTCTGATCAACGAATTTATTGCCCCTGCTCCCTCCGATAAAGTGCGGCAGCGCAACTCCACCGATCTTCAAGGATTGAGACTACCGCAAATTTACTACAATGCTGCCGAACGCCGTCCCAAATTTGTGATGAAGCCGGGGCTATCCGCTGCCGAGAAAAACGAAGTCGTCAAAGCCGCCTATCGGCAAATTTTTGAGCGCGACATCTCCCGTGCCTATGGTTTGGGTCTCTCTGATCTTGAATCCAAGGTGAAAAATGGCTCCATCTCCATGAGGGAGTTCATCCGCCAACTGGCCAAGTCGCCCCTTTACCGCAAAAACTTCTACGAACCCTATATCAATAGCCGTGCCCTAGAGCTGGCCTTCCGCCATATTTTGGGTCGTGGGCCCTCTAGCCGCGAGGAAGTGCAGACCTACTTTGCCATTCTCTCTAAAGGGGGTCTCCCTGCCCTAGTAGATGCCCTTGTGGATTCCAAGGAATACAGTGACTACTTTGGCGAAGAGACGGTGCCCTATCTGCGGGGTCTGGGTCAAGAGGCTCAAGAGTGCCGCAACTGGGGTGCTCAACAGGATCTCTTCAAGTACAGTGCTCCCTTCCGCAAAGTCCCGCAATTCATTACCACCTTTGCCGATCAGGATCAACCCCTGCCGGATCAACACCCCTACGGTGCGGGCAACGATCCCTTGGAAATCCAATTTGGTGCCATCTTCCCCAAAGAGAAGAAAAATCCCAGCGCTCGTCCCCAGCCCTTCAACAAAGATACCCGCCGCATTCTCATTACGCGCGGGCCGGGGATCAACAATCAGGTGAGCAATCCCGCAGCGCGTGGAGTCGCCCCCGGCACCCTAGGGCCAAAAGTCTTCAAACTGGATCAGCTTCCCAGCATCAATGCCCGCATTGGCAAACGCTCGATTGCCACAGGCGGCGACAGTGTCAAGTTTGCTGAAAGCTCCACCCAGCGGGTGATTCGTGCTGCTTATCTGCAAGTCTTTGGCCGCGATGTCTATGAAGGGCAGCGCCAAAAAGTGGCCGAGATCAAGCTCGAAAACGGGGAAATCTCCGTCCGTGAATTTGTGCGGATTTTGGCCAAATCGAACCTCTTCCGCAGCCTTTACTGGACCCCCCTGTACGTCACTAAAGCGATTGAGTACATTCACCGTCGCCTCTTGGGGCGTCCCACCTATGGTCGCCAAGAGATGAATGCCTACTTTGACATTGCCTCGAAGAAGGGTCTCTACGGCTTGGTGGATGCAATCATTGACAGCCAAGAGTACAGTGAAGCCTTTGGCGAAGACACGGTTCCCTACGAGCGCTACATTACGCCCAAAGGTTTGGCAATGCGATCATTGCGAGCCGGCACGATTGGCGAAACCGGTGTCCTGCCCCAAAAAGAAGAAGTCCCCCGCTTTGTCCAGCTAGGAACCGTCACCGAACTGCGGACAGAACCAGCCATTCAGTTCCGTGTCAATCAAGGGGTGAGCAAGCGCCGCGAGCAAACTAAAGTCTTCAAGCTCACGGATCTCAACGACAAGCAAAATCTGCAACTGGTGATTCAGGCGGCCTATCGTCAGGTCTTTGAGCGGGATGTGGCTCCCTACATTGTCCGCGATGAATTTACTGCCCTCGAATCAAAACTCAGCAACGGTGAGATTACGCTCAAGGAGTTCATTGAGGGTTTGGGTTGTTCGGAACTCTATCAGAAGGAGTTCTACACCCCCTATCCCAACACCAAGGTGATCGAACTGGGCACCAAGCACTTTTTGGGTCGGGCACCCCTCGATCAAGCGGAAATCCGCCGTTACAACCAAATCCTCGCCACCCAAGGCTTAAAGGCTTTTGTCCAAGCCCTGGTCAGCAGTGCAGAATACGCTGAAGTCTTTGGGGAGGATACGGTGCCCTATCGTCGCTTCCCCACCTTGCCGGCAGCCAACTTCCCCAACACTGAGAAATTGCACAATCAACTCACGAAGCAAAGTGAGGCGATTGTTGTGCCCAGTTTTGCGCCGGTGAAACCTCGCCTTGATAATACGAAGCTGCCGCTTCTCAGTCGGGCGATCGCCGAGCAAGAGGCCAAAGCGCGTCAAGCGGATCCCAGCAAACCCCGCTTTATTGAATTGGGACGCTCCTTCCGTAACGGCGATGGTCAATCGGTGGAAGTGGGGGTTGGGACTACCCGTCGCCGTCCCGCTCGCATTTTCCGCATGACGGTGGGTGCCCCTAGTGCTGAGGTGGAGCTGGTGATCAATGCCATCTACTGTCAGGTGATGGATGTCTTCAGTGGTCAAGTGCCCAGCCAGTTTCGCCGTCCCGACCTAGAAAGCCGCCTGCGCAACGGTGAAATTACCGTCCGCGAGTTTGTGCGCACCTTGGCCAGCTCAGAGATCTATCGCAACCGCTTCTATACCCCCTATCCCAACACTAAGGTAATTGAATTCCTCTTCCGTCACCTCCTCGGTCGTGCTCCGGCCACCCAGGCGGAAATTCGCCAATACAACAAAATCTTGGCGGATCAAGGCCTCAAGGCGGCGGTCGAAACGATGGTGAATAGCCCTGAGTACAGCCGCTACTTTGGTGAAGATGTCGTGCCCTACAAACGCTTCCCTACGCTGCCAGCGGGCAACTACATTGGCAGTGTCAAAGCCAATGCCGACTTGGTAAAGCAATCTTGGTCGAGCCTCTCGCCCTCGTTGGTGGGGATTCAGCCGAGCCGTCGCGGCTAGGGAACGCTTCCCCTAACCACTTGTGAATCAATACACTAGCGGATGCTCTTGCAGGGGTGTCCGCTTTTTTGTTGGGCAAGACCGCGTTAAAATATACTAAAGATTTTCAATTCTGAAAAACCCGTAAAATCCCGTCCTAGGCAGGGCTGGAAGCCTTTCTATGGCCAGTAAAAAAATGATAGAGTACAAAAAATTCCCATTTTAATTTCTATCCATTACTGTCCTCATTAAGTAGGAGTGTCCGTTACTTTGGAGAGCCACAAAGACCACAAAGAAAAGATACTCGTCGTGGATGATGAAGCGAGTATTCGCCGAATTTTAGAAACTCGGCTGTCAATGATTGGCTATACGGTCGTCACTGCTGCCGATGGCGAGGAAGCCCTGACCACCTTTCGGCAGGAGCAGCCGGATTTGGTGGTGCTGGATGTGATGATGCCCAAACTAGATGGCTATGGCGTCTGTCAAGAACTGCGCAAAGAATCCGATGTCCCTATCATTATGCTCACTGCCCTTGGCGATGTCGCCGATCGCATTACGGGGTTAGAACTGGGCGCCGATGATTATGTGGTCAAGCCCTTTTCCCCCAAAGAGTTGGAGGCCCGCATTCGCTCAGTGCTGCGCCGTATCGAGAAAACCACTACCTCCGGTATTCCCAGCTCCGGGGTGATTCAAGTGGGCAATATTCGCATTGATACCAATAAGCGGCAAGTCTATAAGGGGGATGAACGCATTCGTCTCACGGGCATGGAATTTATGCTCTTGGAATTGCTGGTGAGTCGCTCTGGTGAACCCTTCTCACGGGGGGAAATTCTCGAGCAGGTGTGGGGCTATACCCCAGAACGCCACGTAGATACGCGGGTAGTGGATGTTCACATTTCCCGCTTGCGGGCTAAGCTAGAGGAAGACCCCAGTAATCCAGAGTTGATTTTGACGGCACGGGGAACGGGGTATCTCTTTCAGCGGATTACCGAGCCGGGAGAAGTAAGCAACAAAAATCCCTAACGGGCCTGAGGGTGAGCCATGAATAAACAACGCCGGCACTGGTCAGAGATTTGGGGGCTAGGTCTGACGGCGGTGGCCTTAGGGATCGTTGCCTTTATGCAGCAGGATGCCCTGCGGCAGTTACAGATCCAAGCGTCAGAACAACTCACCGATGCCGAATATGAGCGCCAGAATGCCCAAACCATTACCCAAATGCGGCTTTTGGCTAACCTACCCTCCTTTGGTTTTGACACCCTAGTTGCCGATTGGGCATTTTTGCAATTTCTACAGTTTTTTGGTGATTCCGCTGCCCGTCAAGTCACGGGTTACGATGAGGTGCCTGTTTTCTTTGAGGTCATTATTGCAAAGGATCCCCGCTTTGCCCAAACCTACCCCTACCTTTCGACGGCAATTACGGTGTATGCAGGACAGCCGCAAACCTCTGTGGCTTTGATGGATCGGGGTCTGGCGGCTATGGATCCCGCCTATCAACCGACGGCCTACTTGGCATGGGTGTTTCGGGCGATGGATGAATTCCTCTTTTTGGGCAAGGGGCTGGCGGCAGCAGAGTCCTACGATCGCGCAGCAGCTTGGGCAGAAATGAATCCGGATCCCCAGGTACGCGATGCAGCCCCCTATTATCGCTCTTTGGCACAAACTCTGCGGCGAAATCCCGACAGTCGGATGGCTCAGATCAATGCGTGGATTTGGGCACTGGTGAATGCAGTGAGCGATCGCTCGCGGCAAACGGCGATAGAGAATATTGAACGCCTAGGGGGCAAGGTCTCCCGCCTCCCCGATGGCACTTGGCAAATTCGCCACCCTGAGGATCTGCGGTAGTGCCCGTGGAACGCACAATTCCCGAAATAAATGAAAAAATTAAGGCGGGTAAGGCCACGGTTTGGACGCTGGCAGAACTCAAAGCCCGCCTTGAAAGCCTGAGCACTGCTGAAGCCACCCGCCAAGTGGATGTGGTGACAACGGGTACGTTTGAACCCATGGAGTCTTCGGGGGCAATCATTAATTTGGGGCCAACAGACCCTCCGATTAAACTGCGGCAGTGCTGGCTGGATGGCATTCCTGCCTACAGTGGTTTTGGGGCTGTGGATCTCTATTTGGGAGCAGCTCAATCCCCTGACCCCAATTCTGAGGGGGGTGAAGCGGACAGTCTGCGGGAACGGGGGGGTGGCCATGTGATTGCCGATTTGATTGCCGGCAAAGCCATTTCCCTGCGGGCAGTGGGTCATGTCACTGATTGCTATCCCCGTGCCAGTTTAGAAACTGTGATTAGTAAAGAGACAATTAACCAGTTTTATCTGTATAACCCTCGGAATCTTTATCAAAATTTTATTGTCGGTGTCAATGGGGGCGATCGCCCCCTCTATACCTACCTTGGGCCACTCCAACCGCAACTGGGGAACGCCGTCTATGCCTGTGGCGGTGCCCTCTCACCTCTGCTGAACGATCCCTACTTGCGACTGGTGGGAATTGGCACCCGCATTTTTCTTGGCGGCGGCATTGGCTATGTAGCGTGGGAAGGCACCCAACACTTCCCCTTACAAAAACGGTTGGCCAACGACACTCCCATTGGACCCGCCGCCACCCTTGCCCTTATTGGCGATGCCAAACAAATGGATCCCTTTTGGGTGCGGGGTTGCTATTTCAAGCACTATGGGCCTTCCTTGATGCTGGGGGTAGGTGTTCCGCTCCCCGTGTTGGATCAAGAGGTCATCGCCCGCTGCGCCATTCGCGATGAAGAAGTGGTAGCGCCGATTATTGACTTTTCCATTCCTCGCCGCGTGCGTCCCACTTTTGGCATGGTTAACTATGCACAACTGAAGTCAGGCAAAATCAAGATTGAAGGTAAAACCGTGCGCACGGCTCCCCTCGCCAGTCTCTACTTTAGTCAGCGGATTGCCGAGATTCTGAAGGACTGGATCCAAACAGGTCGTTTTACCTTGACAGAACCCATTGCTCCATTGCCCCGCGATCGCACCTTTTTGCCGCAGCAACCTTGGATGCCCGCTACCAGTGATGATTAGCCTGCTTTCGGCAACAATCCTCTCGCTATAATGGAGAGGCGTTGAACCACCTTGCCCTTGGCAATTTTCTAGTTCCCGACCCATTGATTCAAGCCCCTGATGAACTCTCACCGCTGGGTGTTTAGGTGTTTAATAGAATGGAAGAGATATAAATGAAGAGAAGAGATATAAGAGTTTTGAAGGGGCGCGATCGCTGGTAAACGCAAAACTGCATCCTTCATGAATTTCAATCCGCCATGCGTATTATTACGGTTGTCATTGGTTCCGTTCTATGTCAGTCTCAGCATTAGGGTAGAGGTCAAAGGCTGTGCAGTATCTCGCCGAGGTCATTAAGAAAACGGGTTTCATGGGGACGAAATCCGAGTTGAAATTACTCATGCGCGAGCAGTCGGGTTACTGGCACCCCGTCCCCCAAAACGAAGAGACGATTCCCTTTGACAATAGCCGTGACTACGGCAACGGCGTGCTCGTCTTTGTGGAAATGGCTGCCAACCGCCAAATTCGCAATGTGGATGAGGCGTCTCGCCGTCTTACAGGTATCTTGCACGGCTTCACGCGGATGCGGGAGCGCTTTCAAAGCCAAGAGGAAGAGATTGAAGGTTGGAAGCAATCCTTATCCTACCAAGCGGAGGCTCTCAATCAGCGGGAACAGGAATTTGAGCAACGCAAAGAAGAACTGCAAGAACTCGAAGCCCGACTCGCGGGTGCCGAGGAGGAATTGGCGCAACTCAACAAACTGCGGGAGGAATTGACTGCCGAGGAACAGCGAATTCAAGCAGAGCGCCAAGCCCTTGAAAACTTACGCCACCAAGTGCACCAAGAGCAGCAGCGCTGGGAACAACTCAAGTCTAGCCACAGTGTTGGCTTATCACCAGAACAAATTCGCCAAGTAGATTCAATTTTGCAGCAATTGGCGGAGAGTCTCAACAGTGGTGGGCATCCCCAAATCACGGAGTGCTTTCAGAGTCTAGATCAGCAGCAGGCCCTGCTCAACCGGTACTGGCAGCAACTGGAGCAACTAGAGCAGGAGGTCAGTCAGCGCCAAGCTGCCCTAGAGGAGCAACTTCAGGCCTTTCAGAAAAAGGAAGAGGCGTGGCGCACCGCTCAGGAGCAATTTTGGCAAGACAGTCGGGCGATCGCCCTGCAGGAGGAACTCTGCCGCTACAAACAATCTGTCCTGGAAAAAGAACGCCACCTCCTTGCTCAACAAGAGGAAATGATCCAGCAAATGCGCCAAGCCATGGTGAGTGAGCTTACAGAGGCAGTGGATGTCAATGCCCTGATGAAAATGCCCATGGAGGAACTGGAAAAAGAAGTGGCCAACCGCGGCAATGACCTCAAGCGCGCCTCTGCCTTTGTCAACGATCAAGAAGAAGAGCTGAAGATGGCTCTAGAGTCCTTGGCAGAACTGGAGCAAAAAGTCAAAGAAGCCAGTGACTTCGATCGCCTACAACTGGCGGGGGAATTGGAGGACGAACGCCAGCGCTGTAATCTGCTCAATCAGGCCCTTGAAGGACAGCGGCAACATATCCGTGAAAAAGAAGCAATCTACAAAATCCACAAGCAAGTGCTAGAGGCACGCAAGGATCCTGCTTCCCAACAGGGCATTAGCCTCATTCCCATTCTCAGCGAATTGGAGTGCCAGTTTCAAGAGTACAGCGTGGCCGTCAATCAACTGGCGGAGGAATTACAACAGGCCTATACCGACTTAGAAAGTCTGCGTCACGACCTCGAAGAACGCCGCAAGCTACAACAGCAGCAAAAAGATCAACTTAACCAAGAAGAACAGATACTGATTGAAGAGCAACGGTTGTTGGCTGCGAAGCGAGGACAGGCGACTCTATTGCGGGAAATTTTACAGCCTGTTCAAGATCGCCTCAATTACTTGCGCCAAGCTCTAGAGGGAATCAACCAAAATATTCTCAATGGCCGTCCCACTGCTCTCATTTCTGAGTTACAGCAAGTGGTCATGAACCTAGGTCAAGGGGCTTAACTGCTAATTGTGCTGCCGCATTGCGTCTCGGACTTTGGTTTCGCCAGCGGGATTATTTTGCTCACGGTAGAGCTTCAGGGCCATTTGATAGGCACTGTGAGCCTCCTGCCGTCGGCCTTGAGCTGTCAAAGCTTTCCCCAAGTAGTAAAAGCCATCGGCATTTGTTGGGCTGATCTGCGTGGCTTGACGATAAATTGCCACCGCTTCAAGGGAATTATTTTGCTGCATTAACAGCTCACCTAAGCTGAAGTAGGTGGCCACCCGTTCGGGTTGCAGAGGGATCAAACGGCGGTAAGCTTGAATGGCGCGCTCGGGTTGATTGGCAGCAACGGCAAGTTCTGCGACTTGTTGAAGTAGATCCGCATCTCGCTGCCCCAAGTTAGCTGCGCGATCGATGGCCTGCCAGCCTTGGCTAGAATCCCCAGCGGCAAGAAGCGCCATCCCCAAGTGGAGTTGAATGGAGGCATTGCCAGGGGCAAGGGTTGCCGCCTGTTGTAGATAACTGATGGCTTCGGGGAGATTGCGTTGTTGAAGCAGCAAAACACCTAATCCCTTTTGAGCTGCCCAATTGCGAGGGTCAAGACGGAGGGCAGAGCGGTAGGCCTGTATGGCGCCTTGGGGATCCCCCATGCGGGCAAGAATCACCGCCAATCCTTCATAGGCTTGGGCATTACGGTTATCGAGGCGAATCGCTTGGCGATAGGCGGCAGCAGCACCTTGGTTTTCCCCCATCATCCCCAGACTGTAGCCGAGGGCATAGTAAAAATCAGCGTTTTGTTGATCCAGCTCAATGGCGCGTTGGTAGGCACGAGCGGCTTCAGCAAATCGTCCCTGCCGGGCATAGATGTAGCCGATGGCAGAATGCACGCGAGGATTACGGCTCTGGCTCTGTAGCAGTTGCTGATAAATGGCCAAGGCTTGGGCATAGTTCCCTGCTTCTACTAGCCGTCGCCCTTCCTGCATCAGCGTGCTGACGGGGCTATTGGCGTGGACTGGCGATGCCATCCAAAGGCCAAGACTGGCAATACTTGCCCACAAAAGGGAATTGACGCGCATCGTAAGTGAGTCCTCCTCGCAAACGTTAACCGTAACTTAACGGTTGTTTACAGCTCCTTAAGAGATACTGCAAATTCCGCCAAGGGCGATCGCCAAGAGTTAAGAGATGTAGTAAGGCAAACTACAGCCCTTTTCTAGGGAGTACATCAAAGGAAGGGGAGCCTCTTTTGGGGTGGTTTTCACAGCTTTAAGGGAAAAGGGCTGCAAAGGTCTATTTTGGACAATTTTGACCACAATGGCAAATCAAAAGGGAGGTGTCCGATGGCGAGACGATGCAACATTGCCCTGGTGGGCAGCTACAACAGTGGCAAAACAACCCTCGCAGAAAGCATTTTGCGCCTTACCCACGCCACCAATGGCAAGGCCGGTAGTCTTCTGGATACCAGTCCTGAGGCGCGCGATCGCCGGATGGGGGTAGAGCTGAATGTGGTTCATACCCAGTATGGGGACTTGGATCTAGTCCTTCTCGACTGTCCTGGCTCAGTGGAGTTGCTCCAAGAAACCCTCAATGCCCTAGTCGGTGTGGATATGGCGATCGTGGTCTGTGAACCCCTCAGCGATCGCGCCTTTACCCTAACCCCCCTGTTCAAATTCCTCGACGACTGGCAAATTCCCCACCTCCTCTTTATTAACAAGATGGAGCGTGCCCACGACCCCTATATGGAAATCCTCGCCGCCTATCGCCAAGTTTCCAGCCGTCCCCTTGTCCCCCATCAGTACCCCATTTGGCAGGGGGATGATCTTTTGGGCTACATTGACTTGGTGACGGAGCAGGCCTATCACTACCATGCGGGGGCAGCGGCAGAGTTAGTCCCCTTTCCTTCTGAATTGCAAGCCCTCGAACAGGCCGCACGGGCGGAGCTACTGGAGGCTCTGGCCAACTATGACGATCATCTCCTAGAGGAACTCCTTGAGGATATTGCGCCCCCGGAAAGTGAAATCATGGCAGATCTGCGCTGGGAGTTGGGAGCGGATTTAATTGTGCCCGTCTTCTTTGGCAGTGCGCAAACGGACTACGGTGTGCGTCCTCTATTGGCAGCTCTTGATCGCGAAGCACCCAATGCCACAGAAACTGCTGCCCATCGCCAGATCAAGGGCGAGGAGCCGCTTGCCCAAGTGCTAAAGACCTTCTATCTCCCCCAAGGGGGCGGCAAGCTCTCCCTCGTGCGGGTATGGCAGGGCACGTTGACCGATGGGATGAGCCTGAATGGGGTGCGCGTGGGGGGCATCTACCGTGCCCAGGGCACACAGCTAGCATCGCTGGGGCAGGCAACAGCAGGTGACATTGTTCTTTTGGCGCGGCTAGAGGGTATTCGTACAGGTGAGACCCTCAGTGTCAGTGGTCAGGCGGCACCTCTGCCCTGTGCGCCGCAACTGGAACCCGTCTATGCCTTGGCTATTGCCCCCAGTAAACGCAGTGATGAGGTAAAGCTTACCAGCGCGTTGCAAAAACTGCTGGAGGAAGATCCGGGGCTGCACTGGGAACAGCATGGCGATACCCATGAGATTATTCTCTGGGGACAGGGTGACATTCACTTGCAGATTGCCCTCGATCGCCTGCGCCGCAAGTATCACCTACCGATGCAAACCCATTTACCCCCAGTCCCCTACAGGGAAACCATTCGCCGTGGGATAAAAAACAGCCATGGTCGCTATAAGCATCAAACGGGGGGGCATGGCCAATTTGGCGATGTGTACCTTGATATTGCTCCCCTAGAACGCGGCAGCGGCTTCCAATTTAGGGAAACTATTGTCGGCGGCGTTGTTCCCAAGCAATATATCCCCGGTGTCGAGCAGGGGGTGCGGGACTTTCTCAACCAAGGGCCGTTGGGATTTCCAATCGTAGATGTGGCGGTGACCCTTACCAATGGCTCCTACCACGCTGTGGATAGTTCTGAGCTGGCCTTTCGCCAAGCGGCTCGCCTTGCCATGCAGGCAGGAATTCCCCAGTGTGAGCCGCAACTCCTAGAACCCATCATGGCGGTGCAAGTGTGGATGCCCCAAGCCTTTACGGCTAAGGTGATGCAGGCCTTGACGGGGCGACGCGGTCAGGTCTTGGGCTACAGCAGTAAGGAGGGTTGGCCCGGCTGGGACCAGATTGAGGCTTATTTACCCCAAGCGGAAATGCATGACTTCGCGGTGGAGTTGCGCTCCCTAACCATGGGCAGCGGTGGCTTCCATTGGCAATTTGATCACCTGCAGGAAGTACCGGAAAAACTGGCTGCGACGATTGTTCAGCGCCACAAAAAAGCCTAGGCTACTAGTTGAGCCGCCTTGGCCTGCAATTCCTGAAGTCGTGTGGCCATGATCTGCTGAATTTGGGCTTCCTGCTGGCGATCGCTCGCATCCAGGTCGTCGGCTACCGTGCCCGGAGCGGCTTGGAATTTCTTGAGCTGGCGATCAAAGAAACTGTTGGGGAAGCGGCGGTACTCCACTGTTTGCTGCTCAAGGCGGGCGGTGTAACAAAACTGGTGCAACCAATGGGCATAGGCCACATCCTCAGCCCCATAACGAAACCGGCGGAAGACCTCATCTTCAGGAAAGCCGCCGATAAACTCATGGACTTCGCGGCGCACCCCCAAATTGAGAACCAAGGTGTGCTCTAGGGTTTTGTGCCAGTAGGGATGCAGGCGATCGCGACAATAGACTCCCGTGCGCACGGCACCAAAATAAGCTGGGGCATAGGGTTCCGGTAGAGGTTGATTCAACACCGATAGGGCTAAAAACAGGTGCTCAGGGCGGTACAGATCATCGGCATCACAGAAAAAAATCACCTCTCCTTTGGCCAAGCGAACTCCCATATTCCGCGCGGCGGCAATGCCAATGTTGATGGGCCAGCCCACTACCTGCAGGGGCACCGTATTTGGCCATCGCTTAACCGCCACATCACAGGTGGCATCCGTTGAGCCATCACTGACAAGGATCAATTCCCCCGCGGTAGCGTAGGGAAAGTGCTGCTGTAGATAGTGGCAACTGGCGGCAATGCTCTCAAGAGTTTCCCGAAAGACGGTTTCTCCCCGCTGGGTGATCACATTGTAGGCGGGCATCACAATGGAGAAGGAACGCAGGCCAGCAAGTTCCACAGCAAGTCCCTCAGGAATTTTTCCTTATTTTCTTCCTAAGAGGGAGTTCCATGCAAAAGTTTCCCAGGGTGTTGACAAAGGCTTAGTCCATTCGCTACATTAACTAATGCTGAGCCTTGCCCCCATCGTCTAGAGGCCTAGGACACCTCCCTTTCACGGAGGCG
>NZ_CALGOG010000060.1:0-35369 GCF_937958135.1 uncultured Thermosynechococcus sp.
ATAGCAAGTCTTGCTTGGCATGAGGGAGAATCAGCCGAGATACAATCGTCGTGGATATTCACGGGTGTGGAGTGTCTTGTATGCTGCGGCTGCCGATTCAACCCCTTTGGCAAAAGATTTCTCAGTGGCCAGTGTGGGAGCCCACACGGCTGGCGATCGCCAGTTCAATTCTTGTGCATGCCGTTATCCTTGCCTTTGTGCGGGTGCCAGAACCCACACCACCAGAGTTGGCTACAGATCAACTGGTGCCCTTGGTCAGCCTTTCGCCAGAACTGGAAGCGGAGTTACCCTCTATCGAGCCGCTGCTGCCTACCGAATTGCCACCCCTTGCTACAACGACGCCCCCGCCCCTGCCCTTTACAGGCATCGAACCCCCTCCCCTTTCCTTTGCCCCCTTGGCACCACTGCCCCCCTTGCCGCCGCTGGCGGAACTCCCGCCCTTGCCTACTCCAGTGCCGATGCAGCCACTGCCGCCCCTGTGGCAATTGCCCCCGCCCCCCCGCCCCTTACCCGTGGTTCCGACAACCCCGAATGAAAATGTTGCCGTTGCCCCCGAACTGGTCTCACCCCTACCAACTTCTGAATCCACCCCTACGGAGTCAGTGGCAACCACAGAAAGTGAAGCGGCAGCAGCCTTATCCCGTTGGTTTACTCAAGCCCGACTGACCCTCAATACCACCAATTTGCAAGTGAATTTAGCCCAGCGAATCACGGATTTTTATCCCCAAGAGGCCTGTGGCGATCGCCTGCAGGGGGAAACAACGGTTGCTGTCGTCGTCACTCCCCAGGGCAAGTTACTCCCTGCCAATGCCGCTCCTGAAACGGGTCTGCTCAGTCGCAATCCCCAGATTATTCGCAGTAGTGGCTCTGCGCTCCTCGATCAAGCGGCCCTAGAACGGGTACGTCAGCAGTCCTTTGAGGCCACAGGGCAGTATCAAGCCCTAGCGCTCACCTTTGCCTTTGAGTATCGTCCAGAGGTATGCCGTGCTCAGCCCCCTGAAGCTGCCCCCACAGCACCGCCGCCAGCACCCACACCAACCCCAGTGACGCCGCGACGACCCCCTGGCCCACCGCCTGCAAGTGAAGTTTCACCCACACCGACTGCCACACCTTCTGAGCAGACCCCCCCACCGCCGTCCCCAGAACCTAGCGGGACAAACCCCGCGTCTGAAGCGCCGGCGGCGAGTCCGCCAGCAACATCTCCCGAATAAAGCGGGCGATCGCCCGTTGTAGGAGGCCGTTGACAATACGCTGCCCCATCTCTTGTACCTCTGGGCGCACAATAATCCGCAGAATCACGGGAATGACTTTACCCCAGTCGAAGCCGGGAGTATCCTGCAAGATGCTGAAAATGCGGCGCAAATGCTCTAGGGCATTAGGTTCAGTGACGATATTGGAACTTGCCGTTGCGGGTACTGGACGGGTTACGAGGGGTAACAGTTGCACCAAGTTCCATTGTCCCATCGTTGTCCGCGCCCACGTGTCGAGACTTTTGACAATTTCATCTGCTAGGCGATCGCGATACTCCGTTCCCCGCTCCGAAAACAGAAAATCCAAGGCCTGCTCTAGCACCACATTAAAGTCATAGTCACGGCTCTCGCGGGCATTGCGCAGCAGATTTTCGAGGCGTGTCCAGCGAAATTGACCATCCTTGAGGAGGAGATTGGTGAGACTCCTGCGCAGCTCCGGGGCAGGATCCGTGAGTAGTCGCTTGGCAATGTAGGGATAGGCAGCACTGAGAACCTTGAAGTTAGGATCAACCCCCATGGCAATCCCCTCCATGGTCAGGAGGGATCGCACAATCAAGGCATAGTAGGCGGGCACCTGAAAAGGGTACTCGTACATCACCTCTGAGAGGCGATCAAAAATCCGTTGGATATTGAGTTCCGAGACACTTGCCCCCAAGGCATCCTCAAACACCAAGGCCAAAGCAGGAATGATTGGTTCAAGATCCGTATCCGGCGTCAGGAAGCCCAAATGCACATAGTCCTGAGCAAGGCTTTCGTACTCACGATTGACAATATGGACAATAGCATTTAACAAGCCATAGCGTTGCTCTGGGGCAATCTCACTCATCATGCCAAAGTCAAGGTAGGCCAATTTCCCACTGGGCATGGCCAACAGATTCCCCGGATGCGGATCCGCATGGAAAAACCCATGTTCAAGCAACTGCCGCAGGGAGCACTGCACCCCCACATACACCATGTAGCGCGGATCAATCCCTAAGGCCTGAATTTGCTGCGGTTGGTTGAGTTTAACCCCCGTCACCCACTCCATGGTCAGCACCCGCCGCCGCGTGTAATTCCAGTAAATCTTGGGAATATAAACATCCGTCAAGTGGCCATAGAGGCGGGCAAAGCGTTCGGCATTCCGTCCCTCTTGGGTATAGTCCATTTCCTCAAACAGGCGACTGGCAAACTCATCGAGAATGGCCACTAAATCACTGCGAATGTCTTTGATTAGGCGTTTTGCCCAATAGGCTACCCCCCGCAGAATGTAAATGTCCAAGGTGATACTTTCTGCTAAACCGGGGCGTTGCACTTTAACGGCCACCTCTTCACCGCTGTGGAGTTTGCCGCGATACACTTGCCCCAGGGAGGCAGCGGCAATGGGGTGATCACTGAGTTCAGCAAAGAGTTCACCGGGAGGAGCACCGAGTTCTTCCTCAATAAACTGAAACGCCACTTCATTGGGAAAGGGGGGCAATTGATCTTGGAGTTTTGTCAACTCCTCTAGATATACAGCAGGGAGAAGGTCAGGACGGGTGGAGAGGGCTTGTCCCACTTTGATGTAGGCCGGGCCAAGACGGGTTAACGTTTCCCGCAGGGCGATCGCCCGCCGGCGTTGATTTTGTTTGCTCTGGCCGGTGATCCTGTCCCACCAGCGGTTAAAAAGAAGCCAAAACACCGGCCAGAGAATCCGCAACCAGCGACTCAACACCAGCAAAGGTCGCCGCCGATAGTAGGCATCAATGGCCACCGGATCGTAGGGTTGAAAGGTATCCAAATCATTGGGAAGGGTTTCAGCCGCGATCGCAATCTCTTGGGGCGCGGAATCAAGGGGGACAATTGCCGTATTCATGGGCAGTGGCGCAAACTCTTAAAGTATTTTAACAATCAGTTCATCGCCAAGGAGTGCGGAAAATGCGGCTAGTCATTTTGGGGGCAACCGGACAAGTGGGCTGGCAATTGGTGCAGCAAGCCCCCCCCGGCGCTGAAGTGATTCCCGTTGCTCGCCAAGGCACTGCCGTAACGCTGGACTTGGAAGATTTAGAGGCCATTCCCCGCCTGCTGAAAATGTTGCGACCCGATGTGGTGATCAATGCGGCAGCCTATACGGCTGTGGATCAGGCGGAACGGGAACCGCAACGGGCACAACGGATTAATGGCACGGCTGTGGGTCTTTTGGCAGAAACAATGGCAACGGTGGGGGGGCTGTTGATTCACTACTCCACCGACTATGTGTTTGCCGGCAACCAATCCCTGCCCTATCGGGAAACCGATGCCACTGCCCCCCTCAATGCCTACGGCTACAGTAAGTGGCTAGGAGAGCAGGCGATCGCCCGCCAGCAGCCTGCCCACCTCATTTTGCGCACCAGTTGGGTCTATGACCTGCGGGGGAAGAACTTTTTACGAACCATGGTTCGCCTAGCCCAAACCCGCCCTGTGGTACGGGTTGTTGCCGATCAAATTGGGACGCCCACGGCGGCTCCCTTTCTTGCCCAGGTCACCTATCAGCTCCTTGAACGCTGGCTTGCGGCTCCCTCCCTTAGCGGCCTCTATCACCTGACACCGCGGGGGAGCACCAGCTGGTATGGCTTTGCCGCCAAAATTTTTGAGCATTTGCGTGCCCGAGGCTACAGCACTGCCGCCCTAGAGGCCATTCCCAGCCATGAGTATCCCACCCCCGCCAAGCGCCCCGCCTTTTCTGTGCTCAATTGTGAGAAGTTGGAGGCGGTTTTGGGCGCCCCTCTACCCCCTTGGGAGGTTATTCTTGAACCCCTTTTAATGCAACTAGATCCCCAATCCGTTCTTTAGGGAGCTGTTGCAAGGTGGTTTGCATCTGGCTGAACCAGTCAATGAGCTGCTCCAGTTGTTTTTCCACTGGCTGTAGCCCCAATCCCCGCACAGTAATTTTGCCCTGATGATAGACAAACCGACTGTGGAGATGGGGAGGCAGTTGCTCCAGGAGCAGTTTCCACGCCGGTTCCGCCATGGGGGTTTCGAGAACCACGTGTTGCTTGCCCTCGGGGCGAATGCGGCTAATGCCACACTGGCGCGCCAGTTGCTTGAGTTCGACCACCCGCAGCAGTTGCTGCACCGGTTTGGGCAATGCCCCATAGCGATCGCTCCACTCGGCGGCCAGTTGCGTCAATTCTTCCTTGGTGGTTGCTGCAGACACAGCGCGATAGGCCGCCATTTTCTGCGCCAGATCGGGCATGTAGTCGGCGGGAATAAAGGCAGTGACATTGAGATCCACTTGGGTATCGTCAACGGTGGGAATCTCTTGGCCGCGAATCTCGGCGATCGCCTCCTCTAACAGTTCCACATACAAATCAAAGCCGACACTGTCCAGTTGACCGTGCTGCTCTGCCCCCAAGAGATTGCCCACACCGCGAATCTCCATATCTCGCATCGCCAACTGGTAGCCAGAACCCAGTTGCGTAAACTCCTGAATTGCCCGCAGCCGTTGACGGGCAGCCTCCGTGAGCACCTCTTGGCGGGGGTAAAATAACCACGCATGGGCTTGAATGCCGGCGCGTCCCACCCGTCCCCGCAGTTGATAGAGCTGGGCGAGACCAAACCGCTGTACGTCCTCTATCAAAATCGTATTGACGCGCGGAATATCCAAGCCCGACTCAATGATGGTCGTACACACGAGAATATCCGCCTCGCCATTGCTAAAGCCGAGCATCGTGGATTCCAGTTCCCCCTCTGCCATCTGACCGTGGGCAATGAGAATACGGGCGCTGGGCACCATCCCTTGGAGTTTGGCGGCCACCTCCTCAATGCCCTCCACACGAGGCACGACATAGAAGACTTGCCCCCCCCGATCTAATTCTTGGCGAATTGCACTGCGCACCGTTTCTGGGTCATAGGGGGCTAGGTGGGTTTGAATTGGGCGCCGCGAGGGGGGAGGCGTCGTGATCAGGCTCATTTCCCGCACCCCCGACAGCGCCATATAGAGGGTACGCGGAATCGGTGTCGCACTCAGGGTGAGGACATCCACTTGGGTTTTCAGGGCTTTGATTTTCTCCTTTTGGTTAACGCCAAAGCGCTGCTCCTCATCCACCACCAAGAGGCCGAGATCGCGAAATTTAACCGCCTTACTCAGCAGCTGATGGGTTCCCACGACAACGTCAATTTCGCCAGTTTTGAGTTTCTGCAGGATGTCTTGGCGCTCCCGCTCACTGCGAAAGCGATTGAGGAGTCCCACTTGAATTGGATAGGGGGCAAAGCGCTCCTTGAGGGTGTGGTAATGCTGCTGCGTTAGGATTGTTGTGGGCGCAAGAACCGCCACCTGCTTACCTGCCATGACGGCCTTAAAAATGGCACGAATGGCCACTTCAGTTTTGCCAAAGCCCACATCGCCGCAGATGAGCCGATCCATGGGGCGATCGCTCTCCATATCGGCCTTGACCTCTTGAATGGCCTTGAGTTGATCAGGAGTTGGTTGATAGGGAAAGGAGTCTTCCATCTCCTGCTGCCAAGGCGTATCGGGGGGAAAGGCAAAGCCCCGTTGTTGAGCGCGCTGGGCATAGAGGTGCAAGAGATCCACGGCTACTTTCTTAACAGCTTTGCGCACCCGTGCTTTGGTGCGTTCCCAAGTGTTCCCCGTTAACTTATTGAGCTGGGGGACGCCCTCCCCTTGTTTGCGGTAGCGGGAGAGACTATTCAGTTGATCGGCAGCCACGCGGAGAATGCCATCGGCATACTGTAGGGCAAGGTACTCGCGGGTTTCATTGTTAATCGTTAGCGTTTCAAGGCGCAGGAACTGGCCAATGCCGTGCTGGCGATGGACAACGTAGTCCCCCGGCTGGAGCTTGTTCAGATCCACCTGTTTGGCAGCAGCGCGGCGGCGTTTGCGCACATAACCGAGGTTGACCAAGTTGTGCTGGCCAAAGAACTCGCGATCGCTCACCAGCACAGTGCGGAAGGTGGGCAAAATAAAACCACTGATTTCCGCTAAACCACTCGCTTTGAGGGCAATGGGCACTCGCTGTTGCTGTAGTTTGTCAATGGCCGGAAAGTCCTTGGGATTGGGCACAAACTGGGCGGGGCAATCGTGCTCCTGCAATAGGGCCACCGAACGACTCGGCTGTGCCGAGACCAACCACAGGGTGTAGCCCTTGTCCCGCTCCTCCCGCAGCGTCGCCGCCAAGCGAGCAAATTGGTGGGGAATGGCCGGCACTGCCCGGGCTGACAAATTAAGACCTAGCCCCTCACCGGCCAGTTCGTAGAGGTGTAGGCGTTGAAAGCGTTCAAGGGTTTGAACCCTGTCTGACCACGGGCGATGGATGGGGGGCGGTGGGGGGTCTAAAGTTTGCCAATAGGCTTGAGTCTGCTCATACCAGCGATCGCCATGGGTAGCACAAAGGGCCGGCTCATCCACGGCAACTAGGGTTTGGGTCGGCAAATAGTCCAAGAGCGAGGCCGGCTGCGGAAAAGCCAACCCAAGGTAGCGCCGCAGCCCCTCTTGATCTTCTGGAATGAGATGGGCTTGACCCGCTGCCTGCAGGGCTTGGGCAATCAGCGGCGTAAAACTAGTGGGTGTCAGTGTGACCTGCTCAAGGGCATCAAGGCGATCGCCTTCAGCCTGTAAAGAGCGTTGACTGGCCGGATCAAACTCGCGAATGGACTCAATTTCATCGCCGAACCATTGCAGACGCACCGGCAGCTCCGCCGAGACGGGGAAAATATCCACAATGTCGCCGCGCCGACTCCACTGACCCTCCGTTTCCACCAGGGGAACTCGCTCATAACCAAGGGCAGCCAAGGCGGTGGCCACCTCCCCTAGGGATTGCTCTTGACCCACCTGTAACGTTAGACAGGCAGCACGGAACTGCTCTGGTGGGGGTAAATGGGGTTGCAGTGCCCGTTCCGTGGTGACAATGGCAATATTGGGGCGATTACTCTCGACTAAAACTTGGAGTTGCCCCCAGACCATCTCCGCTTCCAAATCAAAGGGGTCATAGGGAGAGGCCTCCGATGTCGGGTAAAAGAGAACGGCATCCCAGCCCATGAGTTCCAGTTGCGCTGCCCAGCGTCCCCCCTCCTCTAGGGTGGAGGTAATCACACACAGGGATTGCTGACTCTGCTGCGCCAGTGTGGTGGCCACCAAGCCCTTGACAAAGCGGGGGATTCCCGTGAGGACAAGTTCCCGTTGGTGTTGTAATTTGCTGAGCAGTTCCGCCGTCAGCGGCAGCTTACCCCAACTGCGGGGAATTGCCATTAAGGACATAGACAGTGTCGGCCAAGACTTGAGAATTGAATTGCCACCCCTGCGGGCGGTGCTAAGGCATGATAGTGCTTGCGCTATAGCTCTTTTCTAAAATACGAGATACCCCCAAGGGATGCAATCTAGAAACCTCGTTCATAATCGTATATTGAAGAGCTAGAATTCCTGACATTTGATGACGCGATCGCCCGATCTTGATAGCCCCCCGCCAGAATCCTCGGCCATCCTTGACAGCACCCTTGAGGTCACTGACCCCATTGACCCGGAGGATGAACTGCCCAATGAAGTGGAAATGTCCCTCTGGGATCACCTAGAGGAGTTGCGGCAGCGGCTCTTTGTTATCCTCGGTACTGTTGCTGTCACTATTGTTCTGTGCTTTACCCAAGTCCGCTGGATCATTCAGTTCCTTGAAAAACCAGCCCATGGTGCTAAGTTCCTCCAACTCAGTCCGGGGGAATACTTTTTTGTCTCCTGTAAAGCAGCGGCCTACAGTGGCATCCTCCTAGCAACGCCGATGATTCTCTACCAAGCCATCCGTTTTATCCTGCCGGGACTGACACGGCGTGAACAACGGTTGCTGGCACCGGTAGTTTTTGGCTCATCGATTCTTTTTATTGCGGGTTTAGTCTTTGCCTACACCTTCTTGGCACCCGCAGCCCTCGGCTTTTTCATTAACTATGGGGCAGAGGTGGTGGAGCAACTGTGGTCGATTGATCGCTATGTGGACTTTATTTTGCTGTTGCTTCTCGCCACTGGATTGGCTTTTCAAGTCCCTATTCTTCAGTTGGTTCTCATTGCCCTCGGCATAGTCTCGATTCCGCAAATGCTCAGCCAATGGCGCTATGTGGTGATCATTGCTGTGGCCGTGGCAGCCGTGTTGACCCCCTCTATTGATCCGATTACTCAGGGACTGTTGGCAGGTGCCCTTCTTGCCCTCTACTTTACGGGGATTGGCTTAGCAAAACTCATGGGGGTGGGGCGTATACCCCAAGAAAGACTCAATTAGAAAAGATGATTTGGGGGATAAAAATCAATTATGGCGATCGCCCGTTGAACTCATCAAGGCTATCAATAGAAGTGATATGCTGATGTTGCCAAATTAGTGCGTCCTCTAGCGATCGCAAAAATGGCATTATTTTAACAAGTTTTTGTGTTTAGGAGCGGTCTTCATGCCCATTGCCCTTGGGATGGTAGAAGTCCTAGGCCATCCCCCTGCTTTAGCTGTTGCCGATGTGATGGTGAAAGCAGCCCGTGTGACCCTTGTGGGCTATGAATTGGTCAGTGGTGCTCGCCTGACAATTATTGTGCGCGGCGACGTTTCTGAAGTGCAAATTGCGGTTGCAGCCGGTGTTGAAGCTGCCAAGAAAATTCCACCCCAGAGTCCTAAGGAAAAAACTCTCTATCTATCGTCAACGGTGATCCCCCGCCCCCACGAGAATCTAGAGGCCGTTTTCCCGAAAATGCGGTTCCAATATGGCGATGGCTGGGAGCGTTTTCTGGTTTAGAAGCCTTGAAAAAGGCTCTTTAATGAGCAAGGCTCCACCGCTCAGATAATTGACTCAGAGGGGAGTAACCCACCCAATCAACTATCTCAACAGTGAAGCCGCAAAATCGCTAGGAAACAGTTTTAGAGGGGCACTTAGGCCAGACCGGTATTGACCCCCGGCTTACCCGTGAAAAGTTCCACTTTCACAATTTTGCCACCCATTTTTTGGATGCGTTGTTGCTCGCGGAACCAGTTTTCGTAGGGCACCAGTTTGGTGAAGTAGGTGTTTTGCAGTTCGCGCTGGGTGCGAATACGGGTTTGACTCGGCACACAGGCGGTAATTTTGAACATGCGCATGGAATGGGACTCCAAATCTATGTGGGGTGATTACACGTCTGGGAGCTAAAGGCCAGACCCAGACTGTTTAAGCACAATTGCCATGACAGGCTGACACTCTAACCCCTAACTCCCAGACAGATGGGCAACCGGAGAGTTGTACCTAGCTTAAGCCAGAGCAGATGTAGTCAAAGTAGATGCCCATTTCTTTGCCGGCATCGGCACCCACCAAGCTGGCGGTGACTTCTTTCATGGCTTGGATAGCTTGCACCGTGGCAGCGATGGGCACACCCAAAGAGTTGTAGGTTTCTTTCAACCCATTGAGCACCCGCTCATCGAGGATAGAAGGATCCCCGGCCAACATGGCATAGGTGGCATAGCGCAGGTAGTAGTCGAGGTCGCGGATACAGGCCGCATAGCGGCGGGTGGTGTACATGTTGCCACCAGGACGGGTAATGTCAGAGTACAGCAGAGATTTAGCCACTGCTTCTTTGACAATATTGGCGGCATTGGCACTGATCACGGTTGCAGCCCGCACCCGCAGCTCGCCAGTGGCAAAGTAAGCTTTCAGCTTCTCCATGGCGGCGGTGTCGAGATATTTGCCTTGCACGTCAGAAGCGTTGATGACAGCGGTAATCGCGTCTTGCATAGTTCTTTTTCCTCAAAAACTAATTTGGCTATGAATCAATGAAGGATGCTGAGGCGACCTACTGCATGGCGCCAATCACGTAGTCAAAGTAAGAACCGGCTTCAGCGGCGTCTTCAGCAGACAGCAGCGAGGAGGCAACGTTCTTCATGGCGCGAATCCCTTCGGCCACAGCAGAAATGGGAGTGCCGAGGGAGTTATACATTTCACGCACGCCCACCAAACCAATTTCTTCGATGGGGGTGACATCACCCGCAACAATACCGTAGGTCACCAGCCGCAGGTAGTAGTCGAGATCCCGCAGACAGGTGGCAGTCATTTCTTCACCGTAGGCATTGCCACCGGGGGAGACCACATCAGGCCGTTTTTGGAAGAGTTGATCGCCCGCTTGCTTGACAATCCGCTCGCGGTTTTCGGTCAAGATTTGGGCAATGCGCAGGCGGCGCTCGCCAGTGCTGACAAAGCTTTTAATGCGATCCAGTTCACCGGGGCTAAGGTAACGGGCCTCGGCATCTGCATTCACGATAGATTTCGTGACGACGCTCATTGAGTTCCTCCAAAGTTGGAATTGTAAAACAAGGGTCTTGATAATGTGGCATCTGCCATTGGAGTGTTACGACTCACCGCCCTTCCGAAGGGAAGAGAGGTACGGCGATTGACCCAAGGGGCTGACGTAACCTTCCGCAAACATTCTCAGGCATTGGGGGGACATCTCCCACATTATCGCAATCCTTTTTAACATTCTTAACATTTTTTCAGAAATCTGCTAAGGGACTATTCCAGCCATTCAATAATGCGGGTACCTAGATCGAGGGGGATATTTACGGCCTTGCCAAGGCGGGGTTTCTCACGGGTGGCCTCAATAAAGGCGCAGACTTGCTGGGCACAGCCCCAGTCGTTGAGGTGCTGCGCGATCGCCCTTAGGTGGGCGGCATAATCTTCAGGGGTATCGGGATAGGACGCCTGCTCAAGGTAGCGCCACATCACCTGTAAAAACACGCGATCGCCCACGCGGCGAAACTGCAGGTCAAAGGAGCGCCCCCATTTGCGCAGGAGCAAGGCGTGGAGTTCATCACCGGTGAGGGGTGTCAGCATTGGCAAGAATATCAGTCCTTGCGGTCGGGACGGCTCAGAAAGTGTGATAATAGTTAACAAACGTAATCATCTTACGGCTATCTGTTTCGATTCCTTAGTAAATAAGCGTAAACCATGGCTCAAGTTTCTGGAATGTCTGATGTGCCCGATATGGGGCGGCGACAGTTTATGAATCTGCTGACGTTTGGTACCATCACGGGTACAGCGTTAGGCGCTCTTTACCCTGTCGTCAAGTATTTCATTCCGCCCTCCAGTGGCGGCACAGGGGGGGGTGTTGTTGCGAAGGATGCCTTGGGTAACGACATTAAGGTATCCGATTACCTTGCAAAGCATTTGCCGGGCGATCGCTCCCTTGCCCAAGGGATTAAAGGGGATCCCACCTATGTGATTGTTACCGAGGATCATCAAATTGCCAATTACGGTTTGAATGCCGTCTGCACCCACCTTGGCTGCGTGGTGCCCTGGAATGTCAGTGAGAACAAGTTCATTTGCCCTTGCCATGGCTCTCAATACGACAGCACCGGTAAGGTGGTGCGTGGCCCTGCTCCCCTCCCATTGGCACTGGTAAATGCCACGGTTACCGAAGATGACAAACTGGTGTTTACCCCTTGGACGGAACTCGATTTCCGCACCGGCAAAGAACCTTGGTGGACGTAAAAAATTAGGGAGTGCTATGAAACGCTTTTTCAAATCTCTAACGCTGGCGATCGCCCTTGCCGCCAGTGTACTTCTCTGGTCACCGCAGGCACAGGCCTACCCATTCTATGCCCAGCAGGGCTATGACAGTCCCCGCGAAGCCACAGGCCGAATTGTCTGTGCCAACTGTCACTTGGCTGCCAAACCCATCCAAGTGGAGGTTCCCCAAGCTGTGACCCCCGATTCTGTTTTTGAAGCGGTGGTGAAAATTCCCTATGACACCAGTGTGCAGCAGGTGCTGGGGGATGGCTCCAAGGGGGGTCTCAATGTGGGGGCAGTGCTCATGCTGCCCGAAGGTTTCAAAATTGCTCCTCCCGATCGCCTGCCTGAGGAGTTGCAGGCTAAAACCAGCGGTATTTACTACCAACCCTACAGCGAGGACAAGCAAAACATTATTCTGGTAGGTCCCTTACCGGGTGAGCAGTATCAAGAAATTGTCTTCCCCATTCTTGCCCCCAATCCAGAGACAGATAAATCCATCCACTTCGGTAAATACGCCGTCCATGCCGGGGGTAACCGTGGTCGCGGCCAAATCTATCCCAATGGGGAAAAGAGCAACAACAACGTCTTTACCGCACCCATTGCGGGCACAATTACCCGTATTACCCCTAACCCCGATGGCAGTACTGCGGTGGTAATCACCCCCGAAAGCGGTGAAGCAGTGACGGAAACTATTCCCGCCGGCCCTGAACTCATTGTCAGTGAAGGTCAAACGGTAGCTGCGGGCGAAGCCCTCACTAACAATCCCAATGTGGGCGGTTTTGGTCAAAAGGATACGGAAATTGTCCTTCAGGATCCGAACCGCATTAAGTGGCTGTTGGTGTTCTTTGCCGCCATTACCCTCTCGCAGATTCTGCTTGTCCTGAAGAAGAAACAAGTGGAGAAAGTACAAGCTGCCGAGATGAGTTTCTAAAGGAGCAACATCACCAAGGCTAGTGCAACACCTCCATGACACGATTGTGGCGATCGCCACGGCAATTGTGCCCCAGCAAGGGAGTATCGGCATTGTCCGCCTCTCTGGAGCCAAGGCTGTTGCGATCGCCCAGTCTTTATTTGAGGCACCCGGCAAGCAGCCTTGGGAATCCCACCGCATTCTCTACGGCTATGTGCGTGATCCCCGAACAGGGGAACGGGTAGATGAAGCCCTCCTCCTTTTAATGCTGGCTCCCCGCTCCTACACCCGCGAAGATGTGGTGGAATTTCACTGTCATGGCGGGCTGATTCCTGTCCAGCGCGTGCTGCAACTCTGCATTGCCGCCGGCGCCCGTTTAGCCGAACCGGGAGAATTTACTCTGCGTGCCTTTCTCAACGGTCGCCTTGATCTCACCCAAGCCGAAAGTGTGGCTGAACTGGTGGCCGCCCAATCCACAGCCGCGGCCCAAATGGCTCTCGCGGGTCTGACGGGCAAACTAGGCCGACCCCTCAAGCACATTCGGCAAACCTGTCTATCCCTTTTGGCGGAAATTGAAGCGCGGCTTGATTTTACCGATGAGCTACCCCCCCTTGACCCCGCCGCCATTGCCGCCCAAATTCGCGAGCTACAGCATCAAGTAGAAGATTTTTTGGCCACGGCGGAACGGGGGGCACTGATTCGCACGGGGTTAAAGGTGGCCATTGTGGGTCGCCCGAATGTCGGGAAGTCGAGCCTGCTCAATGCTTGGAGCCGTAGCGATCGCGCCATCGTTACAGATTTACCCGGCACCACCCGCGATATTGTGGAGTCCCAATTGGTTGTAGGTGGCATTCCAATCCAAGTGCTCGATACCGCCGGTATTCGCGAGACCGATAACCCTGTTGAACAAATTGGCGTCCAGCGATCGCGCCAAGCTGCCGCCAGTGCCGATCTCATCCTTTTTGTCATCGATGCGAGTCAAGGGTGGACAGCCGCTGATCAAGAGATTTACGACCAACTCAATCTCCAAAAGCGGCAACAACAGGCGCCTAAGTCAGTCTTAGTCGTCTTGAATAAAGCCGATCTCCTCAGCGAAACGATAGATAGCAAAGATATTGCATTGCCCATTGCCCCCATTCCCACTGTCCTGCTCTCTGCCCTTAGCCAAAGGGGAATTGAGCATTTGGAGGATGCCATTTTAGACCTTGTTCAAGGCCAAGGGGTTACTGCCGCCAACCTAGACTTTGCCATCAACCAACGCCAAGCGGCGCTCTTGGAGCAGGTTCACCAATCCCTGAATCACGTGCTTGCGGCCATTGATGCCCAACTGCCCCTCGATTTTTGGACGATAGATCTTCATGCCGCCGCCCGTGCCCTTGGCACCCTAACCGGGGAAGAGGTGACGGAGTCCGTGTTAGAACAAATCTTTAGCCGTTTTTGCATCGGAAAATAGCCCATGCTTTGGAATGCCAGCTACCGGCCGTTATTTGCTTATATCCTTCCCTATCGGCGACGGTTGCTGGTTGCTTTTTTGTGTACCCTCGGCTACGTCTCGACCATGCCGGCGATCGCCTACCTGATTGGCCAAGCGGCCAAGCTCATTGGCGCAGGAGATTTACTCGGCCTCATTCAGTGGTGTGCGGCCTCCTCGCTGCTGTTTGTCGGTCGCAGTTTTTGCCAATTCGGCCAAGATGTCCTCATGTCTGATATTTCCCTACGAATTGTCTATGACATTCGGGTGCGGCTTTACCGTCATCTGCATCGTTTGGGTGTGGACTATTTCGAGAAAGCAGCGACGGGCGATCTCACCTATCGCCTCACCGAGGATGTAGATCGCATTGGTGTCATGATCAATAGCAGTTTTCATCGTCTGATCCCCTCAGTTTTAACAACATTTGCCGTTATTGGTTATATGTTCTACCTCAACTGGCAATTAACACTGGGAACGATGATCATTGCACCGCTGATGACATTTCTTATTGCTTGGTTTGGCAACCGTTTGCTGCGACAGTCGCGCCTGAGTCAAGCCAGGATTGCCGATTTAGCTTCCCACCTCACGGAAATTTTTTCTGGGATTCGCTTGATTAGAGCCTTTGCCGCTGAAGACTATGTCGTCGAGCAGTTTGAACAACAAGCCGACACTAACCGCCGTGCTCGCTACCGTGCAGAACGCATCAAGTCAATGCAATACCCTGTGGTGGGGTTTCTCGAAGCCCTCAGCATCATGCTGCTGTTTATCTTAGGGGCATGGCAAATCAATGCAGGCCATCTCACAGGACCACAGTTCCTGAGCTTTGTTGCCGCAGTGGCACTACTGATAGACCCAATTAATATGATTTCCGCCGATTACAACGAACTGAAAATGGCACAGGCCTCGGTGGAGCGCAGCTTTGGCCTGTTGGCTGTAGAACCCACGATCAAGGAAATCAGCCAGGCGCAGCCCTTACCTCCCATTTCTGGGAAAGTGCAATACCTAGATGTGTGCTTTGGCTATGATCCAGAGCGGCCGGTACTCAATGACTTTAATCTTTTAGCGGAGCCGGGCGAAGTGATTGCCCTTGTGGGACACTCAGGGGCGGGTAAATCAACCATTGTTAACCTATTGCCGCGTTTTTATGACCCCCAAGCGGGGAAAGTCTTGATCGATGGTATTGATATTAAAACTGTCAGCCTCAAAAGCCTACGGCGGCAAATTGGTATCGTTCCCCAGGAAACCATTCTTTTTTCAGGCAGCATTGCCCAAAATATTGCTTTTGGTTACCCTAAACCAGATTGGGAACGACTAATTGAGGCCGCCAAAATTGCCAATGCCCATGACTTTATTACTCAGTTTCCTGAGGGGTATCACACATGGGTGGGGGAAAGGGGAATCAATCTCTCCGGGGGGCAACGACAACGACTGGCGATCGCCCGCGCCGTTTATGCCGATCCGCGCATCTTAATTTTGGATGAAGCCACCTCTGCTTTAGATGCCGAATCGGAAGCCTTAGTTCAAAGCGCCCTAGAGAAAGCAATGAAAGGGCGCACTGTCTTTATTATTGCCCACCGCTTGGCGACGGTTCGTCGCGCCGATCGCATTCTTGTTCTAGAGCAGGGGCGGATCGTTGAAAGTGGCACTCACCAAGAACTCCTAGCTCAGTCTGCCCGCTATGCTCAGTTTTACACGCAGCAGTATTTTCAAGACGCGGAATGACCCTTTTTCTGATGGGCTGGCCGTTTAGATTCTATGACTTGGGGAGGAAATCTTTCCTTGGTGGCAGGGTGTGAAAATAGACCTTGAACTCTCAGATTGGCGAGGACAGCCATGGGTCTTGATCCCGCAGATTTACTAGTTTTGAGCGATCGCCAGGGATCGCTTTAACACTGATGATGCGCCAGCCCCAGTCCTTAACGGTGCCAGAATTAGCTGAGCAGTTGCAGTGGTCTGCGGCAGAGGTGAGTGCCACTCTAGCAGAAGTTTTGCAACTAGGTTACGTAACGGTTGACAACGACACCTACTAAGTCAAATTCGGACGGCGTACTCCTCGCCTTCAACCCAAATGTCAGTCGCCCCGAGTTGCGGCGGTTTGGGACAAGTTGGGTTCAGTCTCATCCACTTCTTACAGCAACAAAGCGTTAATGGTAGAGGCAACCCGTGTGGTACTCTTAAATACGCTGAGTTTTACAAAGGAAAATCAGGACGAGTGCGCCCAAAAGTTCTTGCTGGCAACTGGAAAATGCACAAAACCCAACAGGAGGCGGTGGCCTTCCTACAGGATTTTTTAGGAAAGTTGGTGGATACGCCCGGCGATCGCGAGGTGGTGCTGTGCGTCCCCTATACCTGTTTGAGTGTGTTGTCCAAGAGTCTGCACGGAACGCGGGTAAAACTGGGTGCCCAAAATGTCCATTGGGCAGATCAAGGGGCGTTTACGGGCGAAATTTCGCCACCGATGCTAGTGGAGTTGGGTGTGCGCTACGTGATTGTTGGCCACAGTGAGCGGCGGCAGTATTTTGGTGAAACTGATGCGACGGTCAATCAACGGCTCAAGGCTGCTCAAAGGCACGGTCTGACCCCCATTCTCTGTGTCGGCGAGACAAAAGCGCAGCGGGATGCAGGGGAAACAGAAGCCCATATCTTGCAGCAGTTAGCGCTGGACTTGGTGGATGTGGATCAGACCAATTTGGTCATTGCCTACGAACCCATTTGGGCAATCGGTACCGGCGACACCTGTGAAGAAACGGAAGCCAACCGTGTCATTGGTTTAATTCGCAGCAAGTTGCAGAATCCCGATGTCCCCATTCAGTACGGTGGCTCGGTCAATGCCACCAACATTGATGCGATTATGGCACAGCCAGAAATTGATGGGGTTCTTGTGGGTGGCGCCAGTTTGCAGCCGGAGAGTTTTGGGCGCATTGTTAATTACAATCCCCTTTGAATATCACACTGAGTTCCGCCCCAGTGCCCTAGATCCCGCCTGAGCCAAGAGATGGAGCACTGCTGAGTGGTGGCCAAACACAAAGATATCAACAGACAGTCCTTTTCCCAAGGATGGAATTAAAACAGTCACAACTGCTATATGACGGTATTTTCTGCGTACTCCATATTTTAGGGAAAGGGTCGTACCCAGTGGTTCATTACAGCTCTTATCGTCTACTGGGCGATTTCTTCATTTTCTTTTAGGATCGAAGTAGGGCTGAGTGATGCCGAAAGGAGGCCAACGATGCGCCAACCACTCTTCAGTACTTTGATAGTTTTAGCTGCTTTTGTTGG
Organism: uncultured Thermosynechococcus sp.; assembly: GCF_937958135.1. Taxonomy (NCBI): domain Bacteria; kingdom Bacillati; phylum Cyanobacteriota; class Cyanophyceae; order Acaryochloridales; family Thermosynechococcaceae; genus Thermosynechococcus; species uncultured Thermosynechococcus sp. Next base: position 17,360 of record NZ_CALGOG010000060.1, read on the forward strand.
TCTCAGCAGGGCTGCTGTAGCACAGCCGATGGCGATCGCCACCTTGACCACACCTGAACTTCAGGAGCTACAACGACTGGTACCCCGCAGTGCTGAGGACTACTACAACATAGGGTTGATGCACCAAGGGACTGGTAATCTAGATGCTGCCATTGAAGCCTTTAGCCAAGCAATCAGACTCAACCCTAGCGCCGATTACTACTTTGCTCGTGGCATGGCCTACTACGACCAAGGGGATATGCAGCGGGCGATCGCCGACTTTACTACGGCAGTGCGCAATGACCCACAGTTTATTGCCGCCTACTACAACCGAGGCATGGCCTATCTCGCCCTGCGAAACTATACAGCGGCGATTGCGGACTTTGATGCTGCTCTAGCACGGGATCCCCAATTTGTTGCCGCCTACTACAGTCGGGGTATGGCTTACTTCGACAGCGGCAATGTGGAATTGGCGCAACGGGACTATGCGCGGGCGCGGGCACTCAACCCAACAATGACGGCTCAGTACTACGATCGCGCCCCCCGTCCCCTCACTGGAGGACCTTAGCACCTAAAGCCACCAAGGAGGGCGATAATAGGGCGATAATATAATGTGCAGGATAAGGATGAGCGATCGCGCCTATGCCCAGAACCCCGTCTGAATTTGCGGTTCATTTATTTCTGGATGGCGGTCACCGTGAGGAGGTGCGCTTCCCCACCATTCAAGACTTCCAGAAGTGGTACAGCAATGAGTTAGCGGCCAAAGCAAATTCCAACGACTTTATTTCCGTTCCTATTAAAAATATTCAAGGGGAATACATGGTGGTGCGTCCCTCGAAGGTGCTTGCCATTCGGGTGGAACCGGTGTTTACCTCTAGTGTGGATCGGTTTGTCTAAAGCCGATGGCGGGTTTATTCACTGGGTGGATTCAGGGGGTCGTCATCCTGGCAATGGGCGCGATCGCCACCGCCCCAACCGTTGCTCCCTTAATCCGCCAAAGCCAACTCCCGCCGACGGTTGCCCTGGATACAACTCTGGGGGAATCCTCCCGTGAGCGGGCACGACTTCTGCAAGCCATTGAGCACAGTTTGCGCTACCTGCGCAGCGAGAAAGGACGCCGAGACTATGCCGCCTACACCGCTCCCGGCCAGCCAGGGGCAGCCCTAGGATCCAATCTGCATCAGCGGGTGATTCGCTCCCTGGAACGCTTTCGCCATTTGGTACACATCCATCGCTCTGCGGCAGAACTCCAAGCAGCGGTGAAGCGGGAATTTGTGTTTTACCAATCCATTGGTAGCGATGGCCAAGGGCGAGTGGAGTTTACAGGCTACTATGCACCCACCTACCGCGCTAGTTTAGTGCCCACCGCCGAGTACCGCTATCCCCTGTTTCGGCGTCCCCCCAATTTGGAGCAGTGGCCACAACCCCACCCAACCCGCTTGGAACTGGAAGGGGCGGATGGTCTGCAGTGGCGCAAAGGGCCTTTGCGGGGTCTGGAACTGGTCTATTTGCGCGATCGCCTAGAGGCTTTTCTGGTTCACGTCCAAGGGTCTGCGGAACTGCAACTGCCCAACGGTCGCCGCTTTACCGTCGGCTATGCCGCCAAAACCAATCACCCCTACACCAGTATTGGCCAAGAACTTATTCGCGATGGCAAAATTGCCCGCGAGGAACTGACCCTGCCGCGGCTTGTTGCCTACTTTAAGGCCAACCCTGCTGAGCTAGATCGCTATTTGCCCCGCAACGCCAGCTTTGTTTTCTTTGAATACACCCAAGGTCGGCCACCCACCGGCAGTCTCTCCACACCCGTGACCCCAGAGCGGTCGATCGCCACCGATAAGGCCTTGATGCCACCGGGTGCCTTGGCCGTGATCGACACGAAAATTCCCCTCAAAGCCCAAGGTCAATGGCAGCCAACTCCCGTCAGCCGTTTTGTCTTGGATCAGGATACAGGCAGTGCCATTCGCGGGCCGGGGCGTGTGGATATTTTCATGGGCACAGGAGATGTAGCCAAGGCGCGGGCGGGTCTGATCAATACGCCGGGGCAGTTGTACTATTTGCTCCTGCGGGAATAGCTAGGGGTGCAGCGCTACTTTAATCACTTGGCGCGCCTTCATTGCTTGGAGGACGCTTTCAATCTCCGTTAGGGGGGCTTGGCCACTAATCAGTTTCTCGAAGGGGAGCGTGCCACTGGCAATTAACTCTAGGGCTTGGCGGACAAAGGTGGGCGTGTTGTGAAAGACTCCCTTGAGAGTCAATTCTTCGTAGTGCAGGCGCTCAGTGTCCACGCGGATGGAGGTTTGCCGCGGGCAGCCGCCAAAGAGGTTAATCGTGGCACCGGGGCGACCACAGGCGATCGCCGTTTCCCAGACTTCGGGAACCCCAGTGGCTTCAATGACAATATCGGCGCCGCGCCCCTCTGTCCAATCTCGGACGACAGCGGGAATATCGCTGCACTGGTGATGATTGATGGTCTGCTCTGCCCCAAAAGTACGGGCGATCCCCAGCCGCTGATCAGAACCGCCAAAGGCGAAGACCCGCGCTCCCTGCTGAGCCAGAACACCAATGAACATCAAACCAATGGCACCATCGCCAAGGACAACAATTTGCGGTGGACTGGGCCACTGCTCAACCATGGCGGGGTCAAACCCAGAGCGAGCCACACCGTGGAGAACACAGGCAAGGGGTTCTGTGAGCGCCGCCAAGGCAAAGGAGAGGGACTCGGGAATGGGCAGCAGATTCTGGCGGACAATGCTGGCGGGAATTTTTAGATATTCGGCAAAGGTGCCATTGTTGAACTCTAGGTGAGGGCAGAGGGAAAAGGCCTGTCGCTGGCAGTAAAAACATTGGCCACAGGGGGCAGAATTATTGGCCACTACGCGATCGCCCACCTGCCATCCGGTCACCCCCGCTCCTAAGGCCACAATTTCTCCTGCTGCTTCATGGCCAAAGAGAATGGGCGGCGTCAGCATCCGCGCATGACCTCCCCGCTGCCACACCTTTAAGTCAGTGCCACAGGTGGTTGCTGCCCGCACCCGAATCACCACTTCCCCCGGCCCCGGCGTGGGATCGGCCACGCTTTCGATGCGCACATCTTCTTTGCCGTAGAGCACTGCTGCTTTCATCGAGATTCCCCGCCAGACTTAGGTCAGCCATTTCAGGAAGCCACAGAGCACCCCCAAGAGGGCAACCACCCCGTAGAATGTACTCACAACCCGCAGTTCTGACCAGCCGCCCAATTCAAAGTGATGGTGCAGGGGAGCCATCCGCAGTAGTCGTTTGCCCACACCGTCAGGTCCCTTTGTGGCTTTGTAGTAGAGCACCTGGGCAATCACTGAGAGCGACTCCACAAAAAAAAGACCGCTAACAATCAACAGCTCCCAAAGGTGGTGACTCGCCAAGCCAATGCCCGCTAGGAGCGCCCCAAGCGCCAGGGAACCCGTATCCCCCATAAATACCCGCGCCGGATGGTAATTGTGCCCGAGAAAGCCAAGGCAGGCACCACTCATGACCGCCGCCAAAATTTGCAAATCAGGATGGGGAGTGAGAATCATTCCCAGAACCAACAGGGCGATCGCTGCGGTGCCGGCTGCTAGGCCATCTAGGCCATCGGTGAGATTTAGGGCATTCCCTTCCGCCATCGGCACAAAAATTGCCAGGGGAATAAAGCCTATTCCCAGCGGCCAGACCCATCCCCACGGAGCAGTGACAATGGTTGCAGCGGGATCACTACCCACTAGCCAAGCACAGAAGAGCGCTGCCCCCATACCCTCTAGGAGGAGCCGCAGCCGAGCCGATAAGCCTTTATTGGATTTGCGCCGCAGCACTTGCCAGTCATCCCACCAGCCAATGGTGGCATACCAGAGCACCAACAGGGCGATCGCCCCCACTGTTGCCGATAGTTTCCCCTGAACCAGTCCCGTCCACAGGAGTGCCAGACCCAACCCCGTTGGCACAAAAAAGATTCCCCCCATCGTCGGTGTGCCCGATTTTTGTAGGTGGGATTGCGGGCCATCTTCGCGAATAATTTGCCCTGTCTTTAGTCGCCGTAGGATGGGCACCACAGCCATCCCGAGAACCGCAACGACAGCAAAACCCACCACCCAAGGCACCGTTAAGGTTTGCAGCGGCTGCCGCCACTGAGTTGCCTTGGTGTCGTAGGCAAGACTTGCCATGAGCAGGGCAATGGCAAGAAGGCCAAAAAGTCGCTGTCCTGTGAGCCAAGTGGCTTTGACTGTGGCGGTGGTTTTGGGCGAGGGCATGGGAATCTTACAGCACGTCACTCCGATAATAGGGGCATCCGTGCGCTACTCCTCAAGCCCTAGGTCCTCTTCTTCGTCGTAATCCCCCAAGGAGTCACCAACAAACTCTTCAATTTCACCCATATCATCAAGGGCGCTATCTAGAAGGGGATCTGCCTCATTGCCATCGCGGGCAATCAATCGACCCGTTTGCTGTAACCATTCCAAAATGGAGCGATCTGAACGCCCCGCCGCTGTTAAGTTCTTTTGGGAAATGGGTTCTTCGTACAAGGAGGGGTTGTATAGGGTCATAGGGCTAGGCTAGACAGGGTTGTGGTCGTCCAATCCTTAAGTGTAACGTCTGGCTACAGGAATGTAAATCTTCAGCCTGTGGCGATCGCTTAAGGTGACACATTCCTTGGAACCTGCCTACACTGGAGAAGTCATTAAAGAGTGAATGGACATTCAACATTTGACACACGAGGGATAAAAAGCATGTCTTTACCAAAGAAATCATCCATCGCCTTTGCTGTTTTGAGTGCAGTGTCCCTCGCGGGGGGGGCGATCGCTGCTCCTTATCCCCCAGAAGTAGTTTCCCGATTTACGAGTGAATGTACGACTGCTCTGCAACAACAGGTGCCGCAAATGGCACAGTACGGTAACGCTTACTGTAGCTGTGTGATCAATGAATTGCAATCGTCACTGACCTTAGCCCAGTTTCAGGCAATCGGTGAAGATGTCCAGACCAATGTGACCCCAGAAGTGCGCCAGATGCTTACTAAAACGGCACAAACCTGCCTGCAACGAATTACTCGGTAAGAGGGGGGAGCCACTCCCCCCAATTGGTTGCCTAGACTGTGCTGAGAAACTGAGCGGCTGCCGCTTGCAGCTCTGCAACTTTATCGAGTTTTTCCCAAGGTAAGTCGAGGTCACTTCGGCCAAAGTGGCCATAGGCAGCTACATCTTGGTAGAAGCGACCGCCGCGATCTTGGGGCAGGTGACACAGGCCGAAGGTTTGGATGATGGCAGCAGGGCGCAGATCAAAGTGGCTCTTAATCAACTCCAGTAATTGCTCTGGAGCGAGTTTACCCGTGCCAAAGGTATCCACAAACAGGCTCACGGGGCGAGCAACGCCAATGGCATAGCTAATCTGTAACTCGCATTTATCGGCCAGCCCTGCGGCAACAATGTTTTTGGCGATGTAGCGAGCCATGTAGGCGGCACTGCGATCCACCTTGGTGGGGTCTTTACCGGAAAAGGCGCCGCCGCCGTGGCGGGCATAGCCACCGTAGGTATCCACGACGAGTTTGCGTCCTGTCAGTCCCGAATCCCCTTGGGGGCCACCAATGACAAATTTGCCCGTGGGATTGACGAGAAAGCGAGTCTTGTCATCGGGTTTGATGGCCAGATCTGCAAAGACGGGGTTGACCACTGCTTCCCGCAGGTCGGCTTTGATCTTTTCTTGAACGGCGGCTTCGTCGCTAATGTCACCAATGGTGGCCGTGTGTTGGGTGGAAATCAGAATTGTATCAATGCCCACGGGCTTGCCATCTTCGTAGATGACGGTGACTTGGGTTTTGCCATCGGGACGCAGGTAAGGGAGTTGACCCGTTTTGCGGACGGCGGCCAAGCGACGTGCCATGCGGTGAGCCAAGCTAATGGGCAGGGGCATATACTCAGGGGTTTCGTTACAGGCATAGCCAAACATAATGCCTTGATCGCCCGCTCCAACGCGATCTAATTCGGCATCACTCAGGTGTTCCCGTGCTTCTTGGGCGGTGTCCACCCCCCGAGCAATGTCGGGAGATTGCTCATCAAGGGCAACGATGACAGCACAGCTATTGGCAGCAAAGCCATTTTCAGCGTCGGTATAGCCAATTTCACGGATTTTCTGCCGTGCCAAGTTGACGTAGTTGACCTGTGCTTTGGTGGTAATTTCCCCCGTAATCAGCACGAGACCCGTATTCACAACGACCTCAGCGGCAACGCGACTCTGGGGGTCTTGGGTGAGTAAAGCATCCAGAATGGCATCGGCAATTTGGTCGCAGATTTTATCGGGGTGACCTTCGGTGACGGATTCCGAACTAAATAAGTAACGCAAGATAGCACTCCTATGACATGAATAATTGAAAGAGATGCAATAAGTTTGTCTGCAGCAGCAGGGGCTTTTGACTAAAAAACAAGAACCCTTTTCTAAATCCTAGGATTATACCTGAGCGGCAAGACGCCTGGGTGAATGCAAGAATTGGCTAGACTAGAGGCAAATTTTAGGCCTTTCAAACTGTATGTCTGCTTCACGGGATGCCGACTATGCCGGTTGTGTGGCTCAAGACGCCTGTCGCGAATCGAATTAAATTACACAAATCCCTCAACGCGGGCGATCGCTCCCCTGTTGACCATAGAGCCTGTGGAGTCGTCCCCCCACGGGACTTCGCTGCGCTGCGTTTTACGGCTGTTGTTTCCTGTGTGCCCAAGGGAGACTCCCCTTTAATTACCCGATTCCCCCCACCTCGATGGCGCAGATATTTGAGGTAGTGGGCCTGAAGAAACCCATAGTCTCGACCCAGCCAGTCTTAGCAACGCCGGGGCTTTAGGTGACCTCAAAGATGCCTGATTCGGTGCAAATCGCTTGGAGGGGCTGATCCCATGGGTCACGGGGCAATTCTTCTACCACCGCTGACTCAAACACAATGCCCCAGCGACACACATGTTGCCAGTCAGGGTGGGCGAAGAGACGATCAAAAAAACCGCCGCCATAGCCGAGACGGTAGCCTTGGCGATCGCAGGCAACCGCAGGAACCAAACACAGATCAACCACCTTTAGATCGATGAGCGGAGCGTTAGCAGCAGGTTGCCAAATGCCATAACGTCCTTGCTGGAGAGAGTCTTCTTTGCCACCAAAACAATGCCACTGCAAATCCCGACCCACGATGCGGGGCAAGCCCCACTGTTTAGGCAGTGGCCAGAGGGAGCGCAAATCGGGTTCCCGCCGATGGGGCACGTAGGCCAAAACTGTGGTTGCCCGTTGAAACTGGGGATGACTAAGCAAGTGCTGACAAATGCGCTGACTGCGATTTTGCCACTCGCGATCGCTCAAGTGCTGCCGCCATTGGAGATACTGTTGTCGCAGGTTGGTTTTTGCGTCATCCATATTGGTTGTGTGAGCACCGCGGCTGCCAGTGAATATATAAAATCACAAAAAGTCTCAGGATTGCGTCAACGGATGGTCGGTAACATATCCCCCAAGGAAAACAGGGAAGATTCTTGGGGGCACTCAAATCCCGATAAAAATAGTCGGATATATTTGACAGGGCGATCGCCCCCTGCTAGGATGGTCAACAACTTGTCTGAGGCAGTCTAAGACCCATGACCGCAACCTTGACCTCCACTCCCGAAACCACCTACTTTACCCACCTCAAATGCAAAGAGTGTGGGGCAGAGTACGAACCCCAAGCCATTCATGTTTGCGAATACTGCTTTGGCCCCCTTGAGGTGAAGTACGACCTCAACCGATTGGCGGCAGCCGTGACTCGCAGCACGATTGAGGCAGGTCCGAAGTCCATTTGGCGCTACCGTGCCTTTTTGCCGGTGACTTCGGCAAACCCCATTGACGTGGGGACGGGGATGACGCCCCTCCTCAAAGCCCAGCGGCTGGGGCGCCGCCTCGGACTCAAGCATCTGTATATCAAAAACGATGCAGTGAATATGCCTACCCTCAGCTTCAAGGATCGGGTGGTTTCGGTGGCGTTGACACGGGCGCGGGAACTGGGGTTTACGACGGTCTCCTGTGCCAGTACCGGCAACTTGGCGAATTCAACAGCGGCAATTGCCGCCCACGCCGGGCTAGATTGCTGTGTCTTTATTCCCGCGGATCTGGAAGCAGGCAAGGTCTTGGGCACGCTCATCTATGGGCCAATGGTGATGGCTGTGGAGGGCAACTATGACCAAGTGAACCGCCTCTGCTCGGAAGTGGCCAATACCCATGGGTGGGGGTTTGTCAATATCAATTTGCGTCCCTACTACTCGGAAGGGTCAAAGACGCTTGGTTATGAGGTGATTGAACAGTTGGGCTGGCAGCTCCCTGACCACATTGTGGCTCCTTTGGCCTCCGGTTCTTTGTTCACAAAAATTTACAAAGGCTTCCGCGAATTTGTGGAAGTGGGTCTTGTGGCCGACAAGCCGGTGCGCTGTAGTGGTGCTCAAGCCGCAGGTTGCTCTCCCATTGCCCAAGCCTATGCCGAAGGGCGGGACTTTGTGGCACCCGTGAAGCCCAACACGATTGCTAAGTCCATTGCCATTGGCAACCCCGCCGATGGGGTCTATGCCCTAGACATTGCCCGCAAAACCAATGGGGCGATCGCGGCGGCCACCGATGAAGAAATTGTGGCCGGGATTAAGCTCCTGGCCGAAACAGAGGGTATTTTTACCGAAACCGCGGGCGGCACAACCATTGCCGTGCTCAAAAAGCTGGTGGAAGCCGGCACTATTGACCCGGAAGAGGTGACGGTTGTCTATATCACGGGCAATGGCCTGAAAACCCAAGAGGCGGTGCAAAACGACATTGGCCAACCCCTGAGGATTGAACCCAAATTGGCTAGCTTTGAGCGTGCCCTAGAGCGATCGCGCACGCTGGAACGGTTAGATTGGCAACCGGTCTTGGTCTAGGTTTTCTGGTCCTTTTGAAGTTGATTGAGGGTTTCGAGAAGTCTATGGCTGTTACCGTTTTGATTCCTACCCCCTTGCAAAAACTCACCCGCGATCAGGCCACGCTGGAGTGCCAAGCCCAATCGATCGCTGAGCTGCTCGAAAAGTTAGAACAGGACTGCCCTGGCATCAAAGGGCGCCTCTGTGATGAAAGGGGTCAACTGCGGCGATTCGTGAATTTCTATGTCAACAATGAGGATATTCGTTTCCTGAATGGCCTTGAAACGCCCCTCAAGGATGGCGACGAAGTCAGCATCATTCCCGCGATCGCTGGGGGCTAAGGCACAGCCTAGGGAGCATAGCTTGTTCCTGTGGCGATGATTGAATGGTGATCCCAGGAGCATTAGGCTCTTATTCAAATATTTTTCACATCATCCCGAAAAGGCTGGTAGAGAACTTCCCAAAGGGGGCGAAACCTATCTACCAGTTCCGGGGCAGAGATTTGATAGGATCAGGGCACTGTTTGCCGCTGTCCTCCAATGTTTCAGTCTTGGTTGCAACCAATTGCCAATTCTCCGATGCTGGCTGCCGCCAAAAACGTCGAAGACTCGCTGCTGCTGCGGCTCGGCGTCTTGGGCATGGTAATTGTTGGCTTGGTGGCCACGGATGTTGCAGCAGAGACTGCCAATAGTTTCTGGGCAGTTCCCCTCTCCATGGTCGGGTTTGCTTGGAGTTGGTGGGCGCGGCGGCAAAGAAATGTTGTGGCGAAGCTAGTGATCGCCACTGGCATGTTGATGGCATTGGCCATCTTTTTAGGACGACTGGCAACGCTCAACCAAGATTCGCGAATTCTGCTGACGGAACTCTTAATTCAACTGCAAGTGCTCCATAGCTTTGACTTGCCTCGCCGCAAGGACTTGGGCTACTCGATGGTGATTGCCCTCATTTTAATCAGTGTGGCCGCCACCCTCAGCCAAACCATGACCTTTGGGCTGTTTCTTTTGATCTTTCTGGCGATCGCCCTACCTGTACTTGTTCTCGACTACCGCTCGCGCCTCGGCCTGCTCTCCACTCCCCTGAAATCGCTGCGCTTGCCCTGGCGGCAATGGGTTGGACTTTTTGCCCTGATTCTCGGCTTGGGGATGCTGGTCTTTCTGCTGCTGCCGCGCTTCCCCGGCTATCAAATTCGCACTCTGCCCGTTAGTGCCGACATTCAGGTGGAAGGGGAGTTTGACCAAGCTCGCGTGATCAATCCCGGCTATGTCAGTGGCCGTAGCCGTGGGGGTAGGGGTGAGGAGCTGGCCAATCAAACATTTGCAGACAGGGGCAGCGATCGCCCTTCTGAAACTTTTGACAGTAATTTTTATTACGGTTTTAACAGCGAAATAGATCAGACCTTTGGCTTGCCAATGGTGCCGCGGGAACTCATGCGGGTGCGCTCCCAAGCCCCCGGCTTCTGGCGTGTCCTTGCCTTTGATCAATATACAGGGCGCGGCTGGCGGATTAGTCGCAACGATGAGGCAGAAGTGCTGCGGCGCTCCCCTTGGAGTTTTCGCTATTTGTTGCTGCAGCAACAACTCTCCCAACTGACCACACGGGAAGTGATTCAGACCTACACGATTGTTTCTGAGTTTAGTAACCTGATTCCCCACCTCTACGAACCCCGCGAACTCTATTTCCCAACCCGTGAAATTGCCCGCGATCCCGATGGGGGGTTGCGCGCGCCTGTACCGTTGCCGCAGGGGTTAACCTATTCGGTGATTTCCCAAGTGCCCGTGCGCGATCGCTCCCTGTTGCGTAAAGCCCCCAAAATCAACCATTCCCTGGGCTATCAGCGCTACCTTGACGTGCCCCCTGACCTAAAGCCGCGCCTGCAGGCGTTAGCCCAAGACCTCCTTGCCAAGGCCGATCGCCCGATTCCCGAACCCTATGAGCAAGCTCTTTACCTTACCCAAGCTCTGAAGCAGTCCTATGCCCTAAAAACCGATATTCCTGAATTGGGCAAAGATCAAGATTTGGTCGAGGCCTTTCTTTTTGAATGGCGCGGGGGCTATCCCGATCACTTTTCTAGTGCATTGACGCTGCTGTTGCGCAGTATTGGCATTCCCACCCGCCTGGTCACGGGACTCGGAACGGGAGAATTTAACCCTTTTACGGGTTTATATGTGGTTCGCAACACCGATGCCTATGCCCTCGCAGAGGCCTACTTCCCCAATTTGGGCTGGTTTCTCTTTGATCCGATTCCGGGGCACGATCTCTATCCAGCAACCCTAGAGGTGGATCAAACCTTTAGCGTCCTGCAGCAGTTTTGGCAGTGGGTGACCGCTTGGTTGCCCACACCCGTGACGGGGTTCTTGGGTACCCTCTTTGCGACGCTGGAAACTGCCCTGCAAAAATTCTTTGATCTGTTTAGTCAAGGACTAGGGGGCATTGTCCAAGGAATTTTAATTCTCTTTGGCGGCATCATTGTTGTTTGGGGCCTATGGTACGCTCTCCATACGTGGCAATACCGTCAACGGTTGCAAAAACTGCCGCCGATTGCCCGCCTCTATGTGCAAATGCTCGACGGTCTGGCACAGCAAGGCTTACCCAAGCGATCCAATCAAACTCCTTGGGAATACGCGCGATCGCTGCAAACCTGTGGCCGTCTGGATGCGGTTAGTCAACGCGCCATGGAAACCTTGACACAGGCCTACGTGGCTTGGCGCTATGGGGGTGAGCAGCCTCCCTTGGCTCCCTTGAAGCGCGCTCTAAATCAACTGCGACAACAGCGCTGGCGATCGCTACAACGCACGATAGTCGGTTTTCGCCGTCGTTAATTCTGGTTTTTGTCAATCCTTGTCCTTTGGGTTGCCCTCATCGGCGAGGGTATCATAGCTCACCAGTTCGGTCACGAGTACTTTATCGACACGATTGCCATCCATATCCACCACTTCAAAGCGCAGTCCATCGGTTTCAATGTAATCTCCCGACTGGGGAATGCGGCCAAAAAGGGTAATGATTAGACCGCCAAGGGTGTGGTAGTTTGCCGTGTCCTCCTCGGGCAAGGTTTCCCGCCGCAGCAACTCCTTGAGTTCATAGGTGGACAGCAGACCATCCAATAGCCAAGACCCATCCTCCCGCTGAATGATTTGTGGTTCTTCCCCTTCCTCATGGGGCAACGTGCCAATAATTGCTTCTGTGAGATCGTTGAGGGTCACCAGCCCTTCAATTCCTCCATACTCGTCGGTAATTAGAGCCATGTGCTGACTCGATTGGCGAAAGAGTTCAAGGACATCGAGGGCCGGTAGACCTTCAGGGACAAACAGCGCTGGTTGTAAAAGCTGGCGGAGATCAATGGGTTGCTGCGTTAAGCGGGCAGCTAAAAAGTCCTTGGCGGAAATAATCCCCAAGCAGTGATCAATCGTTTCTTCAGCCACGGGAAAGCGGGAGTGGGAACTGGCCAGAATCTCCGCTTCAATTTCCTCAAGGGGAGATTCAATATCTAGCCAGACAATATCGGTACGGGGGGTCATGATAGACTGAATCGGGCGATCGCCCAAGTTAAAGATGCGCGCCACCATGTCCTGCTCGGCCACCTCAAAGAGACCTGCCCGTGCCCCCTGCTCAATCAAAACTTTAATTTCATCCTCCGTGACGGTTTGTTCTGCGCTGGGAGCAATCCCCAGGAGTTGCAGGATGGTATCTGTGGAAACACTGAGTAAATGCACAACCGGGGCTGCTAATCTCGTCAGCCATGTCATCGGTTTGGCAATGTTGCAGGCGATCGCCTCCGGATACGTCATGGCAATGCGCTTTGGGACTAGTTCGCCAATCACAAGGGAAAGATAAGTGATACCCGTCACCACCAGGGCAATACTGAGGGGCTGACTGTACTGCCCTAGCCAAGGTACAGAACTGAGAACTGCCTGTAAGCGCTGCGCCAAGGTTGCTCCCCCCACTGCCCCACTCAGAATACCAATGAGGGTAATTCCAATTTGAATAGTGGAGAGAAAACTATTGGGAGAGTTGGCTAATTTCAGTGCCGCTCTGGCTTTGCGTTTACCCCGTTTTGCCAGTTGTTCGAGGCGGACTTTGCGAGCAGAGACCACTGCGATTTCAGCACCAGCAAAAATGCCATTGGCGATGATCAGCAGCAGCACAAATAAAATTTCTAAGGCAGCGGCAGACATTGCAGCTATGCTTCTAGGGGTAACCCCAGATATACAGTCTTGGTTGGCATCGTCGGTCGTCAGGCTGATTCAAGAGACTGCTCCTTTACTGCCGATGTTGTTTCCATGATGCTAAATAGATTGCTCCTCTGTCAGTGGTATTAACCTGTGGGGGGAATGTAATTCCGTCATCAGGCAGTTGTGGCTGTTTTCAGGCTGTGCCAGCCTATTCCAAGGGGCTGTATAGCAGTCAGGATACTGGAATCTGGGAGACTCTACAAGGGGGAGAGGGGCACTCAGGGAATCTCAGAATAGACGGGATGTTTCCCTAGCTAGCCAATCCACGAGCGGCTTCAACGCTTCCTTACCCTAGGGGCGATCGCGATTCTGGTGCTGTTGATTGTTGCTTTTCTTTGGAGCGAGGAGGCACCCCGGTCAACTGCTGACCCACTCTGACCAGATCAATGAGTTCTTGAGTTCTACTTTATTGAGCCAAGATTGAGCCAAGGCACTAACCCTCTATGGCCTCTCATTTCCTGCCGTTAGTGCTGGGGTCAGTGAGTCCAGCAGCGGTCATTCCGACAATCCAGTGCTCCTGGTGGGGGGTCACTGCCACACTCAAGAAGTGCTGCTCACCCCTCCTCCCACGGCCTTTCAGGCGCTTGACCCCCGTGACCCGCTCATTGTCATGGCCTATCGCCCCATCTATCCATCTATGACTTATGCGGATAAACCCGTCCTTTCCAAGCACCCCCTTGACCTTGCCAGTGGCGACGAGCCGAATCCAGTGTCATTAGCGTATAGAGGAAGGCAATCACGGGTAGTGTGAGTGCCCAAGTGCTATTGAGGCCATAGAAACGAACCGTTGGCCTGTAGGCGATCGCCATCCCCCCCCAGGTGAGTCCCCCCATGGCGGCCAAAGGCAGCGATTGACTAATGAGACCAATACCAAGGGCAAGGGGAGGCCACAAATACACCACTGTCATGCCAATCACGGTTCCCGCCAGCCAGAGGGGGGAATAGGACAACTGCGTATAGGCGGTGCGCGCCACCATCTGCCAAATACTGCCGAGGGTATTGTAGGCTCGCAGACTCACGGTGGTCGGTGTTAGCCCCAACCAAATGCGGTAGCCCGCTTGCTTCACAGCGGTGGCCAAAGCACAATCGTCAATCAGGGCATCGCGAATACAGGCCATGCCACCAATCTTATCCAGCGCCACAGGATCGATCAAAATACAACCGCCGGCAGCGGCAGCCGTGGAGCGCTGCGGATCGTTGACCCAGCGGAATGGATAAAGCTTGGCAAAGAAGAAGACAAAGGCAGGAATGAGTAATTTTTCCCAGACACTTTGGCAGCGCAGTTTCACCATCAGGGAGACAAGGGCGCACTGTTGCTGACGGGCGTGGGCGACCAATTGGCGCAAATTTTGGCGATCATGGGCAATGTCGGCATCGGTGAGGAGCAAGTAATCGGGGGCAAAGGCACGGGCTGCCTCAATGCCTTGGGACAGTGCCCAGAGCTTGCCAGACCAACCCCTAGGGAGGGGGGCACCTTGCAGCACCGTCAGGCGATCGCCCTTCCCCAGTTCCAGAGCCGTTTGGCGGGCAATCTCCTCTGTGCCATCCGCGCTTTGATCGTCCACCACAATCAGGTGCAGAGTTCCTGGGTAGTCCTGTTCTAGGAGCGATCGCACACTGGCACCAATGACGGCTGCTTCGTTGCGGGCCGGAACCACGGCAACAACCGTTGGCCAATCCCTGAGGTCTCCTCCTTGGAGTCGTTGATCTAGGCGCCAAAACTGTCCCCAAAAGAGCAGCAGGACTAGCCAGATCAGGAGGGCAAGACCCGTTAGACTCAACAGAAGTAAGGTGAACACAGGAGGCATGGTCATCACAGTTCGCTATCGAGGACTTCTTCAGCCATGGGATGAAGATGCTGATGTTGCTGTCGGCGCGATCGGCGGCGATATTTTTTCGGATCTAAAAGGGGTTCAAGGCGCTGCTGACCTTGGCTGTCACTCTTGGCCTTGACGCGGGGCGTATTTCCTAGGGATGGCTCTGAACTGGCCGTTGCTTCTAGCTCATGCAAATACTCAAGGTAGAGGGGATAGCGTTCCCAATCACCGCGTACACAGCAGCCCGGCTCCTGATCGTGGCGACAGTTATCAAAGAGGCACTGACCCTTGCTGAGGCGTTGGCGAATCTCTGGAAAAGCTGCCGCCAGTTGCTGAGGGTCTGGGGGTAGTTCGGGCTGATTAAAGCCCGGCGTATCGGCAATCCAGCCCCCCTCTGGCAGGGGAAACAGTTCCACATGGCGAGTGGTGTGCCGCCCGCGGTGCCAGTGATCGGAGACCGCGCCCACCCGAATTGCCTCCCAAGGGAGAAGCTGGCGGATCAGGCTACTTTTGCCTACGCCCGACGGGCCACAGACAACAGTGATTTTGTGGGCCAGACGCGGTTGTAGGCACTGCCAACTGTTCCCCGCAGTGAGGCAAATAACATCACAACTGTAGCCCCATTGCTGCAGGCGATCGCGCCACTGCTGTTGCACCTGCGGCGACACTAAATCCGCTTTGGTGAAAACCACGTGGATCTCAACCTTCAGTCCCTCGGCGGTCAAGAGAAATCGGGTGATTTGATGCACATCGGCAGGGGGATCAGCCAAGGCAAATAAGAGCAGGATTTGATCCACATTGGCGATCGCCGGTCGGTGCAATTGATTGCGGCGAGGCAAAATCTCGGCGATCGCTCCCCGCTGTCCTTGCCAGTCGGGATGGCTCATGACAACCCAATCCCCCACGCACACCTGTTGCCCCATCTTTTTTAGGCGGGCGCGACGCACACACAGTAGCTCCTCAATGCCATTGACGGGTTCCCGCAGGCGGACACGGTAGTAATTGGCCTGAACGGCTCGCACCAAGCCCACCAGATCACTCATGCGGGACGCTGCACCTGAAGGGCAAAATAGTCCTGTCGCGGCTCAATCCCAAGGACATCGTAGCCCGCCATCCGCAAACTATCCGGCACCTGCTCAATGGGTTCTCCCGCATCCAACCACACCTCAAGGGGCTGCTGGGGGGGCAACTGTTGCAGGCGCAGTTTTGTGCGCACAAAGTTCAAAGGACAGGGTGTTCCCCGTAGATCCAATGTTTCCATGGCAAGGCAAGTAACCAACTGCAACTATCTTCCCAAAAAGGCGACCACCTTGGCGAATACCTGCTCCCGCTCCACATCTAGGGGTAGCAAATGATCTGAATCCTTAAGCCAGTGCAATTCCTTTTGGGAGCCGCCCAGTTGGTCGTAGATGATTTGGGCGCCTTGGGGAGCCACGACGGTGTCACCACGGCTTTGGAGAATGAGTGTGGGGATGGTGATCCTCGGCAATTCCTGTTCCACTTGGGCAATGAGGTCGAGGGCACTGCGCACGGCTTGGAGGTTAAAACTTTTGAAAAAACAGGCCGCTTCCGCCGCTTGGCGCAGGGCGCGATCGCGAATCGGCAGGTGCCGCCGCGGCAACCAAGGAATCCACCGCCCAAGGGACTGCACAAGCTTCTCTGGAGCAACGGGACAAAACCAAGGCCGATAGATCCGCAAAAATGGGGCAAGAAGCACCAAGGCATCAACGGCAAAGTGACAGGCCAGATGCAGAGCTAGGGTTCCCCCTGTGGAAAAGCCAATCACCGCCACCCTAGGGTAGCGGTCTCGCAGGGCCTGAAAAGCGGTGACAACGGCCTCATACCACTGCTGCCAAGTCGAGGCAGGCATGGGGGCGCGGCGGCGATCGTGCCCCGGATAGAGGATGCCCTCAACAGTCCAGCCCGCTTTGTGGAGAACCTGTGCCAGAGGTTGCAGTTCATACGTGCCGCCCCCCAAGCCATGGAGAAGCAAACAGGCGCGATCGCCCTCGGCGTGATCATAGAAAAAGGGAAGATTAAGCAGTGTTACCAATGCACTCGAGCACCATACGTTACCACCATAAAAATCTACCCCGATCGCCAGAGCAACCGAGGTAGAGGACGCGACGTTCATTTAGGCGTAGTGAGCCTAAAAGCGTTCATGGAACGTGCGGTTAATCACATCCAACTGTTGTTCGCGGGTGAGTTTAATGAAGTTTACCGCATAACCGGAGACACGGATGGTGAGTTGCGGGTACAGTTCAGGGTGATCCATGGCATCCAACAACATTTCACGGTTTAACACGTTGACGTTGATGTGGAAGCCCTGATCGTGGATGTACCCGTCCAGCAGATTCACCAAGTTGCTGATTTGATCTTCCCGCGTCTTGCCAAGGGCACTGGGCACGATGGAGAACGTGTTGGAGATGCCATCTTGGGCATGGACATAGGGCAGCTTGGCCACCGAGGCCAGTGAGGCGATCGCCCCTTTCGTGTCCCGACCATGCATGGGGTTAGCTCCCGGAGCAAACGGCTGACCCGCTTTGCGCCCATCGGGGGTATTCCCCGTTTTCTTGCCATAGACCACGTTAGAGGTAATCGTGAGGATGGATTGGGTGGGCACAGCGTTGCGGTAGGTTTTGTGTTTGCGGATTTCATTCATGAAGGTTTCCACCACCCATACCGCAAGGCTATCCACGCGATCGTCGTTGTTGCCATATTTGGGGAAATCACCCTTGATCTCGTAGTCCACCGCCAGTCCCTCGGCATTGCGAATCACTTTCACCTCGGCGTACTTGATGGCCGAGAGGGCATCCGCCACCACCGACAGACCCGCCACCCCACAGGCCATTGTGCGGAAGACATCGCGATCGTGGAGTGCCATTTCTAGCCGCTCGTAGCAATACTTATCGTGCATGTAGTGGATGACGTTGAGGGTATTCACATATACCTTCGCCAACCACGCCATCACTTGCTCAAAGCGCGGCAGCACTTCCTCCCACTTCAGCGTGTCAGCGGTAATCGGCGCAAACATGGGCGCCACTTGCTCACCTGAGATTTCATCCCGGCCGCCGTTAATGGCATAGAGGAGAGCTTTGGC
>NZ_CALGOG010000061.1:0-7064 GCF_937958135.1 uncultured Thermosynechococcus sp.
AGTTACCTCAGTTGTGAGCCAAGACAATACAGGTACGTGCTGGAAATCATCACAATTACGTTGGAGTTATCACCCCACAGCCCACAACTAACTCCTATGCTGAGAGTGTGGCAGATAGGGAAACGACCAAAAACTGAAGCCTAAAATCCCTTAACACTCCCCACGACCGCTTTTCACTGAGGATCTTGACCTATGAAACGCTCTATTTTCAAGTCACTGCGATATTTCATTCCTTGGAGCTTGACCGTACTCATCCTCAATGCAGGTCTTAGTTGGGCTGGATTTATTCCCCCCAAAAACCTATCCCGTCCAGGAAATCGTGAGGGGGCGGCCACCCGTGGCATCTGTAAAGTGCAAACCCTAGCGAATGAACCTGATTTAACCACATTGGTACCGGCGAGTAACATTGGTTTGACGGCAGCAACTCGCCCGACGTTTTATTGGTATTTACCCGCCAATAATTACCAAGCTCTGGAGTTTGCGCTCTTTCAGACCCTTGCCGACGGGACACAGGTGCCAATTTACAAACAACAGTTTCCCACGGCCAATCGGCCGCGCCTAGACAGTATTATGTTGGCGGATGACGTGCCGCCCCTGCAGGAGGGTGTAGATTACCGCTGGACTGTCAGCCTTATTTGTAACCCTAGTGACCCCGATCCCTCCCAGATTCGCTTTGTGGAAGGCTGGGTGCAACGGATTGCTCTACCGAAGACCCTGGAACAACAACTCCGCCAAGCCAATCCTCTACAACGGTATGAGTTGTTGGCTAGCAATGGCCTTTGGTATGATGCCCTCGATGCTTTGGTGAAACTGCGACAGGCGCAGCCCAATAACCCTAAAATTAATACTCTCTGGAGAGAGCTAATGACCGCCGAGGGGGTTGATCTCCATCGGCTGAGTAAACTAGCGATCGCCCAACGCAGTCGAGGCAATTAGGACAACGCTGTGGGCGGAGGCAACTGTACCTTGGAAGCCAGACCCAGTCCCTGGAGGATGCGAATTACCCACCATGTGGGATCCACTTCCCACCAATACCAGCCAGCCTTGGCCACGTGGGGATAGGCATGGTGGTTGTTGTGCCAACCTTCGCCGTAGGTGAGGAGCGCCGCCCACCAAAGGTTACGGGAGTTGTCCGCTGTGTCGAAACGGCGGTAGCCCCACTTGTGAGTCGCAGAGTTGATTAGCCAAGTGCTATGCCACAGGAAGACCGCCCGCACAAACACTCCCCACAGTAGCCAAGACCAACCGCCGAGGCTATAGAGCAGCAACGCAAGGGGCACTTGCAGTAGCAAGAAGTAGCGATCAAGCCAGCGGTAGAAAGCCTGCCGCGTCAAGTCCGGCGCAAAGCGGGCATACTCCTCTGCATTAAAGAATTGAGGCTGGGGATAGACAAGCCAGAGCATGTGGCTCCACCAAAAACCCCGCCGCGCTGAGTAGGGGTCTTTCACTTCATCCTCCGTATGGGCATGGTGCAAGCGGTGGCCAGCGACCCAAAAAATAGGACCTCCCTGCATGGCTAAAGCACCCAAAAGGGCAATGCCATACTCTAGCCACTGCGGGACTTGGAAACTGCGGTGGCTCAAGAGGCGATGGTATCCCAAGCAGATGCCGATACTCCCAAAGAGCCAGTGGAGAAAGAGGGTGACTGCCAGCGCAGACCAAGAGAAAAAGAAAAAGGCAACTCCTGCTAAAAGATGAATAACTCCCAAAAAGAGGACAAACCCCCAATTGAAGCGGGTGGTCTGGGGTTGCAATTCCAAGGATGATGACATAGGCACTCCTCAACACCGTTTACAAGTTTAGACGCGAGTTCAGATGGCGAGAACTTGCACCACAAGAAAATCCTAAAGCCAATCTGGGACTAAATGGCCCTGGAAAATGTCCTACCAGATTTTTGTTGCAGGTAGGTATCAAAGGCGGCAGCAATATTGCGGATGAGGAGCCGTCCCACGGGGGTGACCTCTAGGCGATCGCGCCCCAACTTGAGGAGTCCATCGGCGGCCAATTCCTCCAGTGCGGCTAACTCTGGGGCAAAGTGGGTATCAAAATCGAGATTAAACTGGCGGGCGATCGCCCCCTTGTCGAGGCTAAACTGGCACATCAATTCCATGATAATGGCGCGGCGCAGCAAATCCTCATCCCGCAGTTGAATACCGCGCTCTGTGGCCAGTTGACCTGCTGCAATCTCACTGAAGTAGGTGGCCAAATGTTTTTGATTTTGAGCATAGGCCTCCTGCAACATGCTAATCGAGGTCAGACCAAAGCCAATGAGGTCGGCCGGGGGCAGCGTTGTATAGCCCTGAAAGTTGCGCTTGAGCGTCCCCGCCTCTTGGGCGATCGCCAGCTCATCCGTGGGCTTAGCAAAGTGATCCATGCCAATGTACCGATAGCCGTGGCTCGTCAGCAGTTCAATCACCCGCTGCAAAATGGCCAACTTGGTCGAGCCATCGGGTAGCGTCGCTGGATCAATACGCTTTTGAATTGGTTTGAGATTGGGCAGATAGGCAAAGTTAAAGACAGCAATGCGATCTGGATTTAGGCGGAGCGTCTTGGCAATGGTGGTTTCAAAGGATTGAACGGTTTGGTAGGGCAAGCCATAAATGAGGTCAATGTTGACACTTGTAAACTCAGCAGCGCGAATCCACTCCATTACCTGGAACAGCCAGGCTTCAGGCTGGATGCGATTTACCGCCAGCTGCACCTGAGGGTCAAAGTCCTGCAGGCCAAAGCTGATGCGATTGAAACCCAGCTCCCGCAGACGAAAGAGGTACTCGCGGTTGACATAGCGGGGATTCACCTCAATTGAAATTTCGGCGTCCTTGGCAAATTCAAAGTGGTGGGTGAGGGTGCGCCACAGGGATTCCACCTGGTCAATAGTGAGGTAGTTAGGGGTACCGCCGCCCCAGTGCATTTGAATTACTGGACGAGTGCGATCCAGCCGTGCAGCAACTAGGGCAATTTCCTCAGCCAAAGCGTCCAAGTAGGTTTTGGCAATGGTTTGGCTTTGGGTGATAATCACGTTGCAGCCGCAAAAATAGCAGGCACTCTGGCAAAAGGGAATATGCACGTACAAGGAGAGGGGCAAGTGCGCTGCGTTGCTCCGCAGCAGTTCCCGCTGGAAACAATGGCGATCAAAATCGGCAGTAAATTCGGCTGCTGTAGGGTAACTCGTATAGCGGGGCAGGGGGCGATCGTATTTTTGCAGCAGTGCCCCCTCAAATTGAATTGGCTGAACCACACTCATGGGTTTTTGCAAGCTCCTCACAAGATAACAGGGGGTCTTAGACGGCAACAGCTTCAGGACGGCGGTGCTCTCGCCGACTGGGCTGGTTCTCGATGACAACCGACTGCCACACCCGATCGCCAACGCTGGCTTTTAACTCAGGCTCAAGGGCGTGCATGAGATTGCAGTTGAGGGCAAAAGCAAAGTTGGCTTCCTTGACAATGCGGGCGATCGCCCCTTCATCGAGGCCAAGGCCATCTAAGGTTTCTCGATACCGCTGCTTAAAGGCTTTCTTGTCCTCTGGGGTCGGCAGCGCTGGAAACTCGTAAAAGGCCGTGCCTTTACCTTCGGGCAGCGCCAAGTGGGAGCGAACAATTTTACCGAGAGCCTGTCCCCCAGAGAGATCCCCCATATAGCGGGTGTAGGAATGGGCAATGAGCAGCAGAGGATCATTCTGAGCCACATCATGAATGCGACTGAGGTAAACCCGCGTAGCCGTGAGGGGCGTAATCTGATCCCGCCAATTGTCGCCATAGTAGAAGGCCAAATCTTCAGCCAATTGACCGCTGCGGTTGAGTTCAGGGAAGTACATTGCCCGCAGGGAAGCCCCCTTGGTATTGGCCAAAGCCGATTCAAGCGCAGTGTAAACGAAATAGAGATTGGCCAGAAACTGGCGAAAGAGGCTGGGAGTAATGAATCCCTGGACAAAACACTTCATGAAGGCAGTGCGTTCGGCCAAGGTGTGAGCCTCGGCAGTTCCTTCACGCAGCGCAAGGGAGAGCACAGTCATAGCGGTGGCTCCTGAAAGCTCCTGAAATTTATTTTCAACATTTTTTTGAGGCAAAGGTTGGCCTGCCAACGGGGAATGGCCGTGGGCTAGATAGGGGCAGAACGGCAAGCTACAGGTGAGTATTACTTTTTGACCATATGGCTGTCAAGCGAAACTTCAAAAAACATTACAAAACCGCTTACTTTTGCAAAAACGTCAAGACAATTCTTGACCATTCTAAGGGATATAGTATAGTAAAACGGTATGACAAACATAGGCTTAGTTCTATAGGAGTGAAAGGCTTATGGTGGCGATCGCCCCCCACCCTGATTCAGGCCAGACTGTTAAAACCATTCGTGAAAACCTTTTAACGCCCCGCTTTTACACAACAGATTTTGAACAGGCAGCAAAACTTGACCTCAGTCGCCAGCGGGAACAACTCGAAGCAATGTTGGCGGAAATGCGGGCAGACTACAACCGCCATCACTTTGTCCGCGACGACTCCTTCAAAGGCACATGGGACACCTTGGATGCAGAGACCCGCAAAGCCTTTATTGACTATCTTGAGCGTTCCTGTGTCTCTGAGTTTTCAGGGTTTTTGCTCTTTAAGGAACTCTCGCGCAAGCTCAAGAATCGCAACCCCCTTTTGGCGGAAATCTTTCACCTCATGGCACGGGATGAGGCGCGGCACGCAGGGTTTCTCAACAAGGCAATGATGGATTTTGGCCATGCCATGGACTTGGGCTATCTGTCCAAGGCGCGCAAGTACACCTTTTTCCCCCTGCCCTGGGTGCTCTACACTGTCTATCTATCGGAGAAAATCGGCTACTGGCGCTACATCATCATCTACCGTCACCTTGAAAAGCACCCTGAACATTCCTTCTATCCTCTGTTTAATTACTTTGAAAGTTGGTGCCAGGATGAGAATCGCCACGGCGATATTTTTAAGGCTCTAATCCACTCCCAGCCGCAATTGATTCAAGGCTGGGGCGCTAAACTCTGGATGCGTTTCTTCCTGCTAGCGGTGTTTGCCACCCATACCCTGACGGTGCATGAGCGTGCCAAATTCTATGAAGCCCTTGGCCTCAATGCCACGGAATTTGATCGCGAAGTGATTGCCAAAACGAATGAAACAGCGGCGCGCACCTTCTCTGTGGTGCTCAATGTTGACCACCCTGAGTTTTATCCGCGTCTGCAACGCTGTGTTGAGATTAACGAAAAACTCCAAGCCATAGAAGCCAGCAATCAACCGCAGTGGCTGAAGGCCTTGCGGAAGCTTCCCCATCAACTGGCGATCGCAGGTCATCTTCTGCGCATTTATCTTTTGCCCCCGGTCAATGCCCAACAGGAGTGGGGCACGGTGCACTAGAACTCCAGCTCCTCTTGGCGGAAGCGGTTGAGCAGTTCTACCAGCAACGCTTGGTTGGCCTTGGGAATCAGGCGATCGAGGGAAAGGGAGTGCTGACCCCCGCCAAGGGGAACTGAAACCTCCTGCAAGATGCTGGTGACCTGCGCCGCATTGATCTCCCCCTGTTCCAAGAGGGGCAAAAAGGCCTCAGCAAGGGGGGTTGCCAGTTTTGCATCCCCAAGGTAGAGATGCCATTTGGCCACATCAATGTAAATATCACGGCCAATTTCAGCCGCTAGGCGTTCGATTAGGGGGGTACGACTCATGGGCGTCACCTGACTCTGTCTTCCTTATCATCAGGCACAGCGGTCAAATAGGATAGTCTGGAAGGCCTGCTCAACGACAGCTAAAACAAATCCCCCCCATGGCTGGTCCACAGGGGGCACTCAAGAGGCTGTTCAGGGCCAATCTATGGATCGTAGGGCTTTTTGCCCGTGAACTTGAGTTGAGAGGGGTTGGGATTTTGGCCAATGGAGCGCGGCACACTGTTGACGGCTTCACGCCCTTGGTTCACTTTCTCAGGGAAAACCCCATCCTTAGGATGGATCAACACCGTTTCCCCATCGGGGAAAATGCGATAGATTTTATAGTCGTTAATTTTGCGGGGACGCAGTTGTTGGGCAGCGAGGGCAAGGCACTGCTCTTTACGGGCAAGGTAAACGAGATTTTCGCCTTCACGCATCACCGCAGCCCCAGCCGTCGGCATTTCAAAAACTTGCTCTTTGGGGCTTGTCCACGTGATGGCGTATTTCTCTTCGGTATCCGCTTTGCTGAGGAGGCCGCCGGTGCTGCCACCGTAGAGCGGGGGTTGCCCAGTGAGTGTTGTCATGCGTTCGATCCTCAATCGCTCACGTTTTTATCCTTAAGATCGGCTAGATACAACCCTTTTCTTGCATATGGGATACACAAAGAGGAGGTAATTCTCTCCATCTTGCGAAAAGGGCTGTAGCCAGATTCAACGGCATCGTAGCACTGAAACCGCTATGTTGCGGCAAGTTGTGAGAAACTGTAACAGTTCGTTCACGATGACTCGTCGTTATTGGGCTACTTGATCCTGATTCTGAACTATTGGCAATGATCACCCTTAAAAAACCTATAGCTAAAGGGCAAATTTGTTAAGATTATTGATAAAGTACAACAAAAATATGTCCGCTCCTCACAGGGGATGATTGATCAATGCAATATCTCTACCTCCATGGATTTGCCTCGTCCCCACGCTCGGGTAAAGCTCAGTATTTTCGCGATCGCTTTGAGGAACTCGGTCAGTCACTCCTCATTCCTGATCTGAATCAAGGAGATTTTTTTCACTTAACGCTGAGTCGCCAAATTGCCCAGGTAGCGGCGCTGCTTTCTCCTGGGGAACCCGTGACGATAATTGGCTCAAGTTTTGGCGGATTAACTGCCGCCTGGCTAGCAGAAAAACATCCCCAAGTGGTGCAACTCTTTCTCCTTGCCCCTGCCTTTGAGTTCGCCAGCCATTGGCTGCCCCGTTTAGGCAATCAATACCATCGCTGGCAAGAAACAGGGGTTTTGGAAGTCTATCACTACACCGCAGAACGCCTGCTGCCCTTGAGCTACGACTTTGCTAAGGATTTACTGGCCTATGACGATCGCCAGCTACAGCGGCCTGTGCCGACCCTCATTTTCCATGGCCTTCAGGATGA
>NZ_CALGOG010000062.1:0-17057 GCF_937958135.1 uncultured Thermosynechococcus sp.
ACTTTTCGTGAGAATGAGATGCAGTAGTTCCTCTAGGGATTGGCTAGCGGAAAGGGCAATGCCAATTTCGAGAAGCTGATCAACAAGCGTTTCCGCATCTGAGCCAAGCACCGCTTTTTCAAGGGAGCTGCTAATCATCGCAAAAGACCCGCAAGGAATGCGCCCATTATAGATGTGTTGCAAGCATCCGGTTGTGATCTAATTGCGGTGGTTGTTGTGGTAGGGAATGCGTGCTCCCGCCCAAGCCAACTTCTCCCGCAGGATCTGATAAAAGGAGTAGTGATCTCGCAGGATGATAAAGCGGGCTTGACAATCGGCCATTGTCACCTGAACCCGCTGTCCCGGCCAAATAGAGGTGGCCAGTACGCCATCCATCCACAGTTTGGTATTCAAGCTGTGATCCTCCAACGGCCAAATGCTCACCGTCGAGCGGGCAGGCAAGACGATCGGGCGGCTCGACAAACTCAGGGGGCAAATGGGGGTAACCACAAGGGCTTCCATCCCCGGATGCAAAATGGGGCCGTTGGCGGCCACCGTATAGCAAGTGGAGCCGGTGGGAGTGGCCACCAGCAACCCATCCCCTTGGTACTGATCCACCACATCGCCGTCAATTTCCATTTCGAGGATGGCGGTAATCATGCGATCGGCAGAGGCGGGTTTAATGCACATTTCATTGAGGGCGTAGTAGCGATCGCCCACCACTTCAGGATGCGATTTTGACCCCTCAAAGACTTGAGCTTGCAGCATCATCCGCTGTTGCATGGCATACTCATCCCGCTCAAGGCGATCCCAAACCGCCTCCGTATCGCGAAACAGCTCCAAAGGCTCCGTCAAAAACCCCAAGTGCCCCCCCACATTCACGGCCAAAATCGGCACCCCCGCCGCCGCCAAGTGCCGTGCTGCCGCTAAGGAAGTCCCATCGCCTCCCAAAACAACAGCCAGATCAATCGGCTCAGTCACCGACGCCATAAAAACGGGGTAGGGGTTGTCTTTAGGGCCGCTCGGACCCACAAGGACGTTGGCACCCCGCTGTTGCAGTTGCCGGCAGGCGCGATCCGCCCATTCCTTGCTCTGGCGATCGCCCGCCTTGTGCACCACAATCACTTGGTTCAACTGCATGGGGCTACTCGTTTTCCAGGTTCTGCATTCCTTTGGCAATCCGTGACAACTCGGTTTTTTCGTCCACGGAAATGCGGGTGGGGGTACCGCTGATAATGCCCTCGAAATTGCGGAAAGAGTCGCGGATCTCCGCTCCCTTCTCAGTGATGACATACTCGCGGATGCCCTTATCGTGCCAAGACCCCCGCATCTTAAAGACGTTAATTGCCCGCGACATTTCCCCGCGAATTTCTACATACTGCAACAGCAAAATGGTGTCTGTAATTGTCGAAATGTGGGACTCCGTAATTGAGTTTGACCCCATAAACTGATCCGTCGTGTTGGTGAAAAAGCCCGTGATTTCCTCCTGCTTGGCAAAACCCGTAACACCGATAACAAATTGACGGAAGGCATTATTGCTCACCCCCCGTGCTAAAGCAGATAGGGAGTCAATGGCCACCCGCGACGGCTTAAAGTCAGCAATCTCGGATTTAATAATCTGCAAGTGATCCTCTAGGCCCGCCGACTCTGGATAGGCGCAGATAATCCGCAGGAGACCCCGCCGCTCTAGCTCCTCAAAATCAATGCCCCAAGAGGAGGCATTTCGCGACAACTGCGCCCGCGACTCTTCATAGGCAAACAGCAGTGCCCGTTCGCCCTGTTGGCACCCCGTTTCCAGAAACTTGCTCACCAAAAGTGTTTTACCTGTGCCGGTTGCTCCTGTGGCCAAAATAATTGAATCTTTGAAAAATCCACCGCCACACATTTCGTCGAGGGTTTTAACCCCAGAGGAGACCCGCACATTCGAGGAGCGTTGGGTCAGACGCATGGCTCCCAAGGGGAAGATATTGATGCCATTGTTAATCGTAAAGGGATATTCCCCCTTCATGTGGGTCGTGCCCCGCAGCTTGAGAATTTCAACGGTACGCCGCCGCCGTTCCCCCTCAAGGACATTGCGCAAAATCACCACATTGTCGGAAACAAACTCTTCGACACCAAACCGCGCCACAGGGCCATACTCATCCACCCGCTCGGTGGTCATGATTGTGGTCACCCCCAACTGTTTAAGGCGGAATGCCAAGCGGAAGATTTCCCGTCGCACCACTGAAGCCGCATCATACTGCTGGAAAACAGCCGTCACCGAATCAATGGAGACGCGGGTGGCTTTGTATTTGCGAATGGCATACTGGATGCGCTCAATGAGCGCCGACAGATCAAAATCTCCCGCCACCTCTTGACCATCGGGATCCGGCGAGGCATCGAGGATAAACAGCTTCCCTTGATCAATAAGACTTTGGAGATTCCAGCCAAAGCTGAGGGCGTTTTTGATAATGTCTTGGGGAGACTCCTCAAAGGTGACAAAAATACCTGCTTCATTAAAAATCGTGATGCCATTATAAAGAAATTGCACCGCAAAAAGGGTCTTTCCGGTTCCTGAGGTACCGCTGACCAAGGTGGTGCGTCCTTGGGGGAGTCCGCCATGGCTAATGTCGTCAAATCCCTCGATCATTGTGGGGATTTTCTTTACTTCCGCAGGAGACTGCCCAGGGGTGCTTAACTGACTTTCTGGTAGGTTCGTCATAGAAGAGTTTTAGACCGAGTATTCTGCAAAAAATTCCAAAACGTTATTCTAAACTGAAGTATTCTAACCACTGTGCCTATTCCAGTCCAAGTTCGTCGTCGGACTGCTCCCCAATCTCTTCGTACAGCAAGTCGAGGCCGATAAGCACCTTTTCACGGTTGGATAAATCACCAATGATACGGCGTACCGGTGGGGGTAAGACTTTGGCGAGGGTTGGGGTAGCCAGAATTTTATCCTCCTCGGCCAATTGGGGGTTTTTGAGGACATCAATCACTTTCAGGGCATAGACACCCTTAAACTCTTTTTCCAGAATGTTGTTGAGGGTTTTTAGGGCCCGCACGGAGTTGGGGGTATTGCCGGCCACGTAGAGCTTGAGAACGTAGGTTTTCCGCAGAGGAGTCATAGGGGTTACACCTCACGCGGAATGGAGCGACGATACATTTCGCATAGATGGGCGATGACATCAATCAGTGTCAGGCGATAATCGAGCAAAATGTCCTCACTGCGACCTTCCAGTTTAAGCTGCTTAGAAAAATTATCCATGAGTTCAACGTGAATCTCTAGGACTTGGGAGACGGAAATATCGGCAAAGAATGCTTTACTCACAAATTCGTCAATGCGCTCATTGACTTTGGCATCAGTATTAAAGTATTCAAGAACAATGGTACGGTAGATCGAGCGTAATTCGTCGAGGAGCTTGCGCCTATCGGCGGGGGACATGCGACGGAAGAAGAAGGCGGTATCCCGCTTGTAATAAACCCCCAGGTAGCCGAGTCGCTCTTTTAACTTTTGGGAGAGACGGTGCTGGGGATCGAGGTTCCCACTGTCTTTAAGAGCGGGCATGCGAAACATGACGTGGGGAGGAACAGCACACCCTGGACAGAGCTTTACAAATCCAGTAATCGCCTCTTCAATTTGCTGGTTAAGCTGTTGGAGCTGATCGGTGGTGAGAATGACTTCGGCTATGTGGTAGTGGGGGCCAGGGGGTGGGGGAGACGGTGCCGCAGGAAAAATCAGGATGGCAGGCAACAGCGTGGCGCTGTGGTGAAGATACGTAATGATTTGCGGCGTGCCCTCTCCCCATTCTAAAATTAAACAAGCAATACTATTTCGTCGTTGCTCTAAATAGGTGCAAAACTCCCTCTCATTGGAAAAGTAAACAAGCTCATCAATGTCGGACTTATGCAAACGTACCAGTTCTTGGCCAATAGCGGGCGAGTAAACTAAGCCACAGATTGTTAATGCGGTTGACTGCGCCACGGGCTTTCAAGACTTGAGTTTGCATCTGATAGCATCCTATCATCTTCTCGCGGGTGGTGGCAGTGTTTTCTGAAGGAGTGTTGCCATTTCATCATGCCCCATAGGAATGATTGATGGATTCCCTATTCTTAGCGTCCTTTGCTCAACCCTCCCCAGCAGTGGCGGCAACTGCTTGTCTGAGGGAGGTGTATCAGCGCTGGCAAGAAACCCTTGCAGAGGCGATCGTCATTGTTGATGAGCAGCAAGCTCCCCTGGGGGTGGTGCAGGGGTGGCGGTTGGCGTTAAGTTTGGAGCGGGAAGAGCAGCTAGCCGATTTAGTGGTGGGTAGGGTAACAGCTTCTTGGCGATCGCCGGTGGTGGTGGTACCCGCCGCGTGGACGCTCTTGCAGTTTCAGGGATGGTTGCGCAGCCAAGCCCAGATGCCAGCCTATGTTGCGGTCGTGGATGCAGCGGGTTCCTTTTTGGGACTGCTAGATCAGCAAAAGTTACTGCATTACTGGGCCTGCCAGCCCCCTTTGCCGTGGCTGGAGGTGATTGAACAATTGCCGTTGCCGATCCAAATTCAAAACGCTCAAGGCAGCGTCATTTGGCACAATTGTGCTTGGGCAGAACACTTCACGGATTTTTTGCCTCTTGTACAACCCAAATTTGAGGGTTTGAATTGTCAGACCCTAGAAGGGCGATCGCTCTGGCAAGTGTGTTCGTTTCCTTTGCATCTCACCTCCTTAGAATCGGGTCAAGCTGAGGGCAATGTAGCGGTGGCCAGCGATCGCTATTGGCTCTTTTTTGCCCAACGGTGGCCAGAGGTTGATTCGACGACTCCCACCCGCTTGTACCAACTGCGTCTGCATCAGCAAAAACGCCTGCTTCTCGGCTTGGGGCATGAACTCAAAAACCCCCTCACGGCGATTCTCAGTCTTACCCAACTCCTGTGGCAGCACCCTCTGCCGGCACAAGAGGAGTACCTTGCCCTGATTCAACGCAGCGGCTGGCAAATGAATCGCCTGATTCAGGCGTGGCAGGACTACACCCGTGCCCTCTGGGGTGAGTTGGAATTGCAGTGGGAAACCGTGGAACTGGCCAGCCTGTGGTTGCGAT
Organism: uncultured Thermosynechococcus sp.; assembly: GCF_937958135.1. NCBI lineage: Bacteria > Bacillati > Cyanobacteriota > Cyanophyceae > Acaryochloridales > Thermosynechococcaceae > Thermosynechococcus > uncultured Thermosynechococcus sp. Next base: position 5,039 of record NZ_CALGOG010000062.1, read on the forward strand.
CGCAGGAATTGGCGGAGCATCTGTATGGCCCGAACATTTCCCGTTGGCAATGGCAAATTGAGGTTCCCCTCAGCAACCTGTACCTCTATGGGGATACGCTACGGCTACGGCAGATTTTTGCCCACCTTCTAGGGTGGCTGATGCTCTTTCCCAGCGATCGCTATGGGCTGCGCCTGAGTCGCTGGCAAAATTGGCTGGTTCTACAACTGTGGGAAGAAGGACGCGGCATTCCTCTGAAGGATCACGAGCGCCTGCTGCACGAATGTCTCGAGGACTACGCCGAAGTAACCATGGGGCTGATGCTGGCGCGCCAACTTTGTCGGCTGCACAGTGGTGAGCTTTCTTTTATCGCCCAACCTGACGATTCCAGTGAATGGACAGTGCTACTGCCCTTTGCTGAGGAACTTCCCCCTGAGTTGCCCACTGTGGCTCAATTGATCCTTTTGGTCAGTAATGATGCCCCATGGATTATGAAGACCACTGCTGCCTTGCGACACAATCACTACGGCTATATCATCGCTCGCCATCCCCTTGAAGCCCTTGATAAGGTGGAACAACTGCAACCCACAGCAATTGTTGTACGCCCCGCCAGCAGTCTCATCTTGGCCGATGTGGTTGAGACTCTTGCCACCAGCTCCTTCACTGCAACTGTACCTTTAATCATCTTGTCCGATGAAGCGATTCCCTTGGGCTTGACTGGTTTTGTCCAACGGTTGCCCTTGAATAGCCATCCGAGTCTGCTGATTGATGTCCTTGATCGCTGGTGCTTTCCCCGCTTGGCGCCACCAGCCCCAAAAGTATCATTCGGGCCTCCCCTGCCCAATCAAACGGTGCTCCGCCTTGGTTTAGGTCACGAGATCAACTTACCCCACCTGCGACTGCTCGAAGCAGAAGATCTTGAACAGGCCGACCTCTTGGTGGAGATTTGGCAGCCCGATGCTTTGATTTGGGATTTACCCGCTGACGAAGTTGCCCATCTAAAAAATCACCCCAAACTGCGAGCACTCCCCATAATTACCTTGGCCGAAGACAGCAGCCGCGCGATTCATGACTTGGGGGATGTCATGGTCTTTCCCTGCCTCAACCTTGAGGATTTAATGGAGGTGGTGCTCCTTGCAGCCACCGTCAAACCTCAAAGCTGACTCAATACTGTCCGCGCTGCCGCAATGGTGCGTTCAATATCTGCCTCGGTATGGGCAAGGGAGGTAAAGCCGGCTTCAAACTGGGACGGCGCCAGATAAATCCCCTGCTCCAGCATGCCGCGATGGAAGGCGGCAAACTTTTTCAAGTCAGACCGCTTGGCTTGCTCATAGTTGGTCACCGGCCCAGCAGTGAAAAAGAAACCAAACATGCCGCTGATGTGGCCACCACACACCTCGTGGCCAAATTCCCGTGCCGCCTCTAACAATCCCTGCACCAGCTTGCCCGTAATCCGATCCAGTTGTTCATAGGTGCCGGGGCGGCTAAGGATTTCTAGGGTTTTGATTCCTGCCGTCATTGCCAGGGGATTGCCGGAAAGGGTACCCGCTTGATACACCGGCCCTGCCGGCGCCACCATCTTCATAATGTCAGCACGACCCCCATAGGCACCTACCGGCAGGCCACCGCCAATCACTTTTCCGAGGGTAGTGAGATCCGGTGTGACGCCAAATTTTTCTTGAGCGCCCCCATAGGCAATGCGAAAGCCTGTCATTACTTCATCAAACACCAACAGGGCGCCGTACTGATTTGTGAGTTCCCGCAGCCCTTCGAGAAAGCCGGCATCCGGGGGAATAAAGCCGGCGTTGCCGACCACAGGTTCAAGGATCACACCCGCAATGTCATCGGGATACTGTTCAAAGAGGCGACTAACCGCTTCGAGATCGTTGTAGGGTGCTGTCAATGTGGCCGCGGTGGTGGCTTTCGGCACGCCGGGGGAGTCGGGTAAGCCTAGGGTGGCCACCCCAGAGCCTGCTTTGACCAAGAACATATCGGCATGGCCGTGGTAGCAGCCTTCAAATTTGATCACTTTTTCCCGCTGGGTATAGGCACGCATGAGCCGCAGCACTGCCATACAGGCTTCGGTGCCGGAGTTCACAAAGCGCACCATCTCCACACTGGGAACAGCGGCAATCACCATTTCCGCCAAGATATTCTCCAGCACACAGGGGGCGCCAAAGCTGGTTCCCTTTTCAAGGGCAGCATGGAGAGCGTTAATCACTTCGGGATGGGCATGGCCAACAATTGCTGGTCCCCACGACCCCACATAGTCAATGTATTGGTTGCCATCCACATCCCAAATATGGGCACCCTTGACATGATCAAAGACAATGGGTTGGCCGCCGACGGACTTAAAGGCACGCACGGGTGAACTGACGCCACCGGGCATGAGTTTTTGGGCAGCGGCAAAAATTTCTTGGGATTTTGTAGTTTGAAGAACGGTCGTGGTCAACGTCAACTCCCTCAAGCATTGGCGTGCTCAAAGTATTATAGGCAATTCTTCTGCCCCTTAACCCTAGAAGTACACATGTTGCAATTTTTTACGCATAGGCAGTGGCGATCGCGCCCGCCGTACTTGGCAAGGGAGAACGACTTTTGCATAGGTAGGGCGCTTGGCGAGAACTGATGATTGGCTCAAAACCCAGGATTACTGTTTCTGATTGTTCGATTGCCGAGGAGTGAGGCTCATGCCAGTTTTGCCAACTATGGAAACCGTTGATACTCCCCTACTAGCCACTGCTCAATCCATCTATAATCTCTACCAGCAGGTTCATGGGGCGAAAACGGTGCCTGCGGGTGTGGTTGTTAATCGGCAAACCCTGCGGGGCTATGTGCTGTTTACTAGTCAGCCGGTGCTGCTGCCCCAAGAATGCTTTATTCCCTATGATCATCTGCCGGAAGTGACACGCCTATAACTGCACTGACTGTTTTGACCTTTGCCAGCTACTGCCTTGTCTTTGCCCTTGGCGCAGCGGTGGGGAGCTTTCTTAATGTGGTAATCTACCGTGTACCAAGGGGGCGATCGCTCCTGTATCCGCCGTCTCGCTGTCCTATCTGTTTGACAACGCTCAAGCCTTGGGACAATATTCCGGTTTTGGGCTGGTTCTTCCTGCGGGGGCAATGTCGCTACTGCCATGCGCCCATCTCTTGGCGGTATCCGGCAATTGAACTGTTGACGGCGCTGCTGTACGTCCTGATTTTTGCGGTGAGTGGTTGGCAAATCGAAACCCCTGTGCTTTGGCTATTGAGCGCATGGCTACTGGCCTTGGCTTTGATTGATCTAGACACGATGACGCTGCCCCATCCTCTCACCAAATGGGGGTTGATTGTCGGCTTGCTAGTCAGAGGGTTAACGACAGGTCTCGGCGGACTCACGGAGGGGATCATTGCGGCAGTGATCGGCATTTGGCTCTTTGATCTAATCCGCTGGGGGGGCGCGATCGCCCTAGGTCAGGAGGTCATGGGGGGAGGGGATGGTAAACTGGCAGCCATGATCGGCGCCTGGTTGGGCTGGCGAGGGTTGCTCGTCACCTTTTTCTTGGCCTGTGCCCTCGGCGGCCTGATGGGTGGACTGGGGATTGCCCTAGGGTGGATTCAACGTCGGCAACCCATTCCCTTTGGCCCGTTTTTAGCAGTGGCTGCTATTCTCAGTGCTCTCTTTGGCCAGCAATTAATTCGCCTTTACCTCGAAATCTTTTTGCCGGGTGTATTTGTTTCCTAAGCTCTGTCAAAGAAAGATAACTTCACTAGGTAAGCTAGAATTGCCCCCACAAGGGCTACGATAAATCCCCATAGACGCGCATCCACCACCCGCTGGCGATCGCTGAGATCAATCACTTTGTCATCTAACGCCTTCAGTTCAGCACGCACCAACTGAATCTGTCCCTTGAGGTCGGTATCAACAGCTTTTACCTCTGCACGTACTGACTGAATATCCTCCTTTAGCTCAGTACGGATGGCTTGAGCCTCTGTGCGCGCCAACTGAATATCCTCCTTCAACTCAGTACGGATGGCTTGAGCCTCTGTGCGCACTAACTGAATATCCTGCTTCAGTTCGGTATGCACCGCCTGAATTTGTTCCTTGAGCCGAGTGTCAATTGCTTGCACCTCTGCCCGCACTGATTGAGTATCTTGCTTCAGCTCAGCGTGAACTGACTGGATTTCTTCCTTTAGCTCAGTGCGAACCGACTGAATCTCCTCCTTTAGCTCGGTGCGAACGGATTGAATCTCTTGCTTCAGCTCGGCACGAAATCCTTGTACCTCTGCCTTAAGTTCAGCCCGGACAGTATTGATCCTTTCCTCTAGGGTGTTGAATTTTTCATTGGTAGTTGCTTGATTGGTTTTAACTTCAAGGGTTAATTCATAGATCTGGGTCTGCATCGCCCTCATGTCAGCGCGCATTCCTCTAATTTCGTCGAGGATTTGACCCAGTTCAGAACGGGTAGCTGGCTCAGTCATGGCGCCTTGTGCAAATCTTCCCTAGGGATGGCCTTACTCCTAGAGTACAATCCAGTATGATGAAATAGTGTCTTTGCCGGCCTCTTGGCTGTTTGTTGCGCTCCGTTGAGACCTTGCTCCAATGACCTCGTCTCCCTCTGCGTCGGCGAAAAACGCCCTCACAGGTGATCAAATTCGCCAGAAGTTTCTTGATTTCTATGCCGCCAAAGGGCACACGATTTTACCCAGCGCCTCACTGATTCCCGAAGATCCGACGGTGCTGTTAACGATCGCCGGCATGCTCCCCTTCAAGCCGATTTTCCTGGGTCAAGAAGCACCGAAATTCCCTCGTGTCACTACTGCTCAAAAATGTCTGCGCACCAATGACATTGAAAATGTTGGTCGCACGGCTCGCCACCACACCTTTTTTGAAATGTTGGGCAATTTTAGCTTTGGGGACTATTTCAAGGCGGAGGCGATTACGTGGGCCTGGGAACTGATGACCACGGTCTATGGTTTACCCCCTGAACGGCTGTTGGTGAGTGTCTTTGAAAGTGATGATGAGGCCTATGAGATTTGGCATTGCCAAGTGGGCTTGCCCAAGGAGCGCATCCAGCGCATGGGCGAGGAGAGCAACTTTTGGACGGCTGGGCCAACGGGTCCCTGTGGCCCCTGTTCTGAGATTTACTACGACTTCTATCCCGAAAAGGGGCTAGGTGCCGTTAATCTCGATGACGATCGCCGGTTTATTGAACTCTACAACTTGGTGTTCATGGAGTTCAACCAAGACGATCAAGGGCGCCGCACTCCCCTCAAAGCAAAAAACATTGATACCGGTATGGGCTTGGAGCGTATGGCCCAAGTTCTCCAAGGGGTACCCAACAACTACGAAACAGATTTAATTTTCCCGATTATTGAGGCGGCAGCGCAGCGAGCCGGCGTGGACTACCGCAAGGCCAATGCTAGAACCAAAACTTCCCTCAAGGTCATCGGCGATCATACCCGTGCAGTGGTGCATCTCATTGCCGATGGCGTCACCGCCAGTAATGTGGGGCGGGGCTATGTGCTGCGGCGGTTAATTCGGCGCATTGTTCGCCATAGTCGGCTGTTGGGGATCAATGAACGAGTGACCCCTGCTCTGGCTCAAGTGGCGATTGATCTGGCTGCCCATGTCTATCCCAATGTGCGGGAGCGCCAAGGGGTGATTCTCAGCGAACTGCAACGGGAGGAAGAGCAGTTTCTCAAAACCTTGGATCGAGGTGAGAAGCTCTTGGCGGAAATGCTGGCTCCCCTGAAGAGGGCTAAGGGTAAAAAACGAGCGCAAGCCCAGCTTGCGGGGCAGGATGCTTTTCTTCTTTTTGACACCTATGGCTTTCCCTTGGAGTTGACCCAAGAAATTGCAGCCGAACAGGGGATTAGCGTGGATGTGGCTGAGTTTGAAGCCTGTATGGCCAAGCAGCGGCAACGTTCCCAAGCCGCCCACGAAACTATTGATATTACAGTGCAAGAGGGGATTGACTCCCTAGCGGATCAACTGCATCCGACGCAGTTTCGCGGCTATGACGAGTTTAGTTTAACCACGACAGTAACAGCGATTTTGCTGGGTGGCCATCCAGTCACCACGGCAACGGCAGGGACAGAGGTGCAGGTCATCCTTGAGGAAACCCCCTTCTATGCTGAATCCGGCGGTCAAATTGGGGATCGCGGTTACCTTGCCAGCGGTGAAACCCTTGTGCAAATTCACGATGTCCAAAAGCAAAAGGAATTGTTTGTCCACTATGGCAAAGTGGAGCGCGGCAGCCTTACGGTGGGCGATCGCGTCACTGCCCAAATTGATCTCAGTTGTCGGCGGCGAGTTCAAGCGCACCACACGGCGACTCACCTGTTACAGGCAGCTCTGAAAAAGCTAATTGATGAAAACATTTCCCAAGCAGGATCCCTAGTGGCCTTTGATCGGCTGCGGTTTGACTTTAACTGCCCCCGTCCCCTCACGCCCGAAGAACTGCAACAAATTGAAGATCAAATCAACACTTGGATTAGCGAAAGCCACCCCACCTGCACCAGTATCATGCCACTCCCGGAAGCCAAGGCCAAAGGCGCGATCGCCATGTTTGGTGAGAAATACGGTGAGCAGGTGCGCGTCCTCGACATTCCAGGGGTCTCTATGGAACTCTGCGGTGGCACCCATGTCCACAACACCGCTGAAATTGGTCTTTTTAAGATCATCAGTGAAAGTGGGGTGGCCGCCGGCATTCGTCGCATTGAAGCCATTGCCGGACCGGCGGTGCGAGACTATCTACAACAGCGCGACAGCATTGTCCGCCACCTGTGCGATCGCTTCAAAGCCAAGCCAGAAGAGGTTCTCGATCGCATCGGTCAACTGCAAGCGGAACTCAAAACCCAGCAAAAGGAACTGGAACACCTCAAAGCTGAACTGGCTCTCGCCAAAACCCAAGCTCTTTTGGAACAAGTCAAATCCGTGGGGAATACCTCCCTACTTGCCGCCACCTTGGCAGGCGTGGATCCCCAAGGACTGAAAACTGCTGCCGAATGGCTGCTCAATAAGCTGGGCAGTGGTGTTGTGGTTTTGGCTACTCAACTCACCTCGGAGAAGGTGAATCTGTTAGTGGCCGCCAGTCAGGATGTAGTGCAACGGGGAGTCCATGCTGGCCAATTGGTGGCAGAGCTTGCCCAAGTCTGCGGTGGACGCGGTGGCGGGCGCCCCAACTTTGCCCAGGCGGGGGGATCCCAACCCGAAAAATTGCCCGCAGTGCTGGAACTTGCCCAATCTCGGCTCAAAGGACTTCTCGAATCCTGATCAAATCCTGATATAGTGACCTTCTGTTCTCACGCAACCGCACTATGGCCCTTGTCAACACAAACTATCTCAAACTCAAGGCAGGGTATCTCTTTCCAGAAATTGCCCGCCGTGTGAATCAATTCTTGGAAACTCATCCTGACGCACCGTTAATTCGCCTAGGAATCGGTGATGTCACTGAACCCCTGCCGGCAGCCTGTCGGGAAGCCATGATTCAAGCCGTTCAGGAAATGGGCGATCGCGCCACGTTCAAAGGCTATGGCCCGGAGCAGGGCTATCCTTGGCTGCGGGAAAAAATTGCCGCCCATGATTTTCAAGCCCGCGGCTGCGACATTGATGCCAGTGAAATCTTTATCTCCGATGGCTCCAAGTGTGATACGGCCAACATTCTCGACATCTTTGGCGAGGGTAACCGCATTGCCGTTACAGACCCTGTCTATCCCGTCTATGTAGATACCAATGTAATGGCGGGGCACACGGGGGAAGCCAATGAACGGGGCGAGTATGCTGGACTTATCTATTTGCCCATTACCGCTGAAAACAATTTCACAGCCAGCCTGCCCCAAGAACCTGTGGATTTAATCTATCTCTGTTTCCCCAACAATCCCACCGGTGCTGTGGCGACGCGCGAGCATTTACAGACGTGGGTGGACTATGCCCGTGCCCACAAGGCCATTATTTTCTTTGATGCCGCCTACGAAGCCTTTATTACTGATCCGTCAATTCCCCACTCCATCTATGAAATCCCCGGTGCCCGTGAGTGCGCCATTGAATTTCGCTCCTTCTCAAAAAATGCTGGCTTTACGGGAACCCGCTGTGCTTTTACTGTCGTGCCCAAGGGTCTTAAGGGGCACACCCCCAGTGGGGACGCGGTAGAACTCTGGTCGCTGTGGCAGCGGCGGCAATCCACCAAGTTCAATGGGGTGTCCTACATTGTGCAGCGGGGCGCCGAGGCGGTGTATTCCGCAGCCGGTCAAGCCCAAGTGCGGGAATTGGTGGCCTTTTATATGGAAAACGCGCGTCTGATTCGCGAAAAACTCACCCAAGCCGGCTTTGAAGTCTATGGTGGGGTCAATGCCCCCTACGTTTGGCTAAAAACCCCCCAAGGCATGGGCAGTTGGGACTTTTTTGATAAGTTGCTGCACACCTGCTATGTCGTGGGTACTCCCGGCGCCGGGTTTGGGGCAGCGGGCGAAGGTTACTTGCGGCTCTCTGCCTTTAATAGCCGCGACAATGTGGTTGAAGCCATGGCGCGGATTGAGCAGATGTGGCGGGGATAGTCCATGGCAGCAGAGCGAGCCATTCGGCAAGAGGGAGTTCTCTTAGCCCTCCTGACAGCAGCGGGGTATGTTCTCTTTACTTTGTTGCCCAATAGCCACAGCCTCATGACTACTTGGCCGTGGATGCTGCTGTGGCAAGCCGCCGTCGGTGCGCCGTTGCTCTGGTTACTTTACTTTTTTGCCTATCAACGTCGCTTACCCCCCCTTGGCAATGGGATCGATGGCGTAGTCGGTCTGCTATTGGTGGGATTGGTGGTTTCGATTCCCTTTAGCCGCTTTCCGCAGCAAGCCCTCTGGTACAGTTGGGCAGCCCTAGGGGGGTTGGCCGTCCTCTATCCCCTCAGCAGTTGGTTGCGCACCCCCGAACGTCGGCGCCGCTGCCTCTACTTTCAAGGGTATGTGGTGGCTGCTCTCATTGTGCTCAGTGCCGGCCTTTGGCTGGGGAGAGAAATTCTGCCATCACTTTGGCAGGGCACATTGGTCTTTGATCCAAATGGGCTAGAGTTTCGCAATGGGGAGCCGTTTGGCCATCAAAACTACCTTGCCGGCTATCTGCTTTTGGGATTGCCCCTGCTGGCGCTATTGGCTTGGACTGCGCCCCCTCAGACCCCTTGGTGGCGATCGCGCCCCTTTTGGCTCGGAACCTTGATCTTGGGGCTTGTGGATTTGTACACCACCTTTTCCCGCGGCGCGGCCTTGAGTGTTCTGCTCACGGCAATTCCCTTGGCTTGGCTGGGGTTGAAGGGCAACCGCTGGCGGCGCTCTGGGCTGTGGATCGCCCTCGCATTGGGAAGTGCTGCTGTCTTGGCCATTGCCAATGAACGATTGCGCCAGACGGTACTGAGTCTATGGCGGGGGGAAGCAGGGGGAGAAATGGCCTATCGCTGGATCACCCACCTCACTGCTTGGGAAATGGGCAAAGCGCATCCTTGGACTGGCCAAGGCTTGGGGAGTGTGCCGCTTCTTTACCAAGCTTACCGTCCCGACTGGGCAGGGGAGGAAGCAGCATGGATTTATCAACTCCATAGCACACCAGCGCAACTGTGGGCAGAACTAGGGATTTGGGGCATTGGCGCTTGGCTTTTGGCCATTGGCCTTCTGGGTTACTGGACCCTGCGGTATCGCCGTTGGCTGGTTCCTCTGGCCACCGAAGATCAACAATTGGCTCTCACCCTGCTGGGGGCGCTCTGGGCCTATGGGCTATTTAGCCTGAGTGATTTTCAAGTGGACAATGTGGGGATTGCTGGGTTATTGGCCACAGAAGTTGCCCTTCTAGCTGCACTGCTGCGCACGGGGCAAGGCCAAGCCCCTCAAGGGCGTCTGTTGCCGCGCTACACTTTGCCCTTAGTTGCCCTAGGCTTGGTAGGCATTATTGCGATGGGCGTTTGGCTTGCCCCCATTCACCGCGCCCGTGCCCTCAGCAGCGAAGGATTCTGGGCATTGGCCATGCGGCCTGTGCAATGGCAACGCTTTACGGAGTTCCTCTTTCGCGCCCAAGAACTGGTGCCTTGGGAACCTTTTTACCCCCTACAGTTGGGCTGGAATTACGGCCATCGCGGCTTCCAAACGGCCAATCCGTCAGCTCAAGCCAATCTGTTCCAGACGGCGGTTGCCGAACTCGAAAAAGCTGCCGATCGCGCCCCTGCCCTTGAGTTTGTGCACACCTGCCTAGGCTGGCTGTATTGGCAGCAGCGACGCTGGCCCCTAGCGGCTTCCCACTTTGTCCAAGCAATTGAACTCAATGGCCCGCAGCCGGGAAACTTTTTGGGTCTTGGCTTGAGCCTTCTTGCCCAAGGGGAGGAGTCCCAGGCCATTGATGCCTTCACTTTGGAAATTCTCACTTTTCCCCACGTGAGCACCAGTCCCTTTTGGCGATCGCCCCTCCTAGCGCCCCACTACCCAAAAGTTCTAGAGCAGGCCAAACAGCGCTATGCTGCCCTAGAGCAAACCCTTGCCCCCCATCGTGCAGCGGCTAGTTACGCCCGCCAAGTGCATGGCCTTCTGGCTTGGTGGCAGGGGGACTGGTCAACCGCAGCGCCGCGCCTACCGCTAAATCTCCAACCCGCCCTTTTGGCTTTACAAAACCCCACAGCAGGCACCGATTCCCTACCCCGGTCGCTGCAACAATTTCTTGAGGGGTGGCGTCAGCCGGCAAAACGCGCCCAATTGTGGGCCAGTCTTTGGCAAGGAGAGCAGCTCACCGCAATGCTCCGTTCTAGCGAGGGCATTTCACCCACGACAACCCCACTGGCGTGGCTGCGATCTCAAGCACCGGCCAGAGCGATTCAATTTGAGCGGGTCGGCTTTAACTTGAATATGCGCCATGCCTTTGGCTCGGTACCGGTGGACTTCTACCGCGAGCTGCGCAATTTGCCCTTGACAACACTGTTCCCAGACCTCTGGCCGTCACGAGGCTTCCTTCCAGCGCTGGAAAAAGCCCTTCTCGAAGACCGCCAAAGACTTTTTAGGAGTCTTGCTCTACCGGCAGAAAAATGAATGGCGGGGCATGGATTTGAACCATGGACCTTCGGGTTATGAGCCCGACGAGCTACCAGACTGCTCTACCCCGCGTTACCTCAGCTTATCTAAATTAGCGTATAAGTTAGAGGATTGGCAAGCGATCGCGAAAAGATTGATAAAACTTTATCAAAATGTTCAGTTTTTTGGGGGTTTGAGCAGTTTGCTTGAAATATCACCAAAACTGTGCAATAGCTTCCAATATGGAAAGATTGGTGAGCATAGGCGAAGCTGCCACAGCATTAGGTGTGTCGATTACGACGCTGCGCCGCTGGGAGGCATCGGGAAAACACGGCGGGCGGCCATCGTCGCTACGACCTCGCCAAGCTCAAGCCCAAACTGTTCCGCGCCCAAGCCGATGCACACCGTCGTACCGTTGCCTATGCCCGTGTCTCCAGTTACGCTCAGAAAGAGGACATTCAAGGTGAGTTCCCGCAAGAACCAGAAACTGCTCGATGGCGTCAGAAAGGCTGTTGAGGAAGCTTGTGTATGATCCTCGCCCACAAGATCGCCCTCGACCCCAACAACGTGCAAGCCACCTACTTTGCCAAAGCAGCGGGCACAGCGCGTTTTGCCTACAACTGGGCGCTGGCCGAGTGGAAGCGGCAATATGAGGCATGGAAACTGGACAACAGTCTGCCCAAACCTTCAGAGACTACCCTGCATCGGCAGTTGAACGCAATCAAGCGCAGTCCATGCCCGTGGATGCTAGAAGTCACCAAGTGCGCGCCGCAGATGGCGATCATTCAACTGGGTGAAGCCTTCAAGAACTTCTTTGCCGGTCGCGCCCGCTACCCGCAGTTTCGCAAGAAAGGCATCAACGACCGCTTCACGCTCACCAACGACCAATTCCGCATCGTTGACGCCCCTGAAAAGAAAGAGGAGAAAGAGGTTCAATATATCAAAATTCCAAAACTTGGACTGGTACGGATGCATGAGCCACTGCGATTTAAGGGCAAGATTCTGTCGGCCACGATCTCCCGCGTAG